>JAGAOA010000065.1 GCA_017623955.1 Opitutales bacterium | reverse complement strand
TGGAGAAATAAATCAGCCCGACGTTCTAATCGAAAAGGGATTTGTAGGACTAAAACCATATAAGCCTGCCCTGCCTTATTCTCACGAAAAATATTTTCCAATTTACGAAAAAGCTCAGAAATTAAAAATGCCTATACTTTTCCATACTGGGCTAGTTGCAAAAGGTCAAGCATGGAACAGCAAGTCAAAAGGATCTTTTGCATCGGTAAATATGCAACCCCACCATTTAGCCGCAATAGCCGAAGCTTTCTCTGAATTGAAAATTATGCAAGGTCATATAGGATGGCCATATTTAGATCAGACTGAACAAAATCTCTATTATTATAAAAACATAACTTGCGATGTGAGTGGGTTCAGGCGATGTTTAGGAGAACTACCTACATTCTTCGATAAAAAATGTAACGATGGTTCGCCAAATTTGAGATTCTTTAACGACAAAACGCTCTTTGCACCTGATCAGTTTTATGGAACAGAACAAGATAATCTTGCTGCAAAAAAAATATGTGATTTCTGGAAGTTGTATTTTGAACTAGTTGGCTCTGTTTACTGGCGTTGGGGAACACCTCCTGAAGCTGAAAAATTCTTCTATAAAAACGCAGCAGAAATTAAAGATTTTTGCGGATGGAAATAATATAAATTGAAAAAATTATGGAACAAACTTGGGCAGAAAAAATTCCTCTAAAAAAACGCAAGAAAATCCAAATGTGGTCTGTTGCTGCAAATTGTTTAGGGAGTTTATCGGAAGTAATGTTAGATAATTCTGCTATTTTAATATCGTATGTAGCACTCCTTGGTGGAAATGAATCTTTAAATATGCTAATGGCTGGAGCTACCGGCTTTATCGCTTTATTATTACAAATTCCCTGTGGAATTTTAGCCGAAAAAATCGGGCTAAAAAAGAGTATGTATTTATCTTGTTCCATTGGTTGCATTGCTTGTTTATTAATGGCTATTGCAACCATAGTTGGAGAGTATGCAAAATATGCGGTTGTTACATTGTGTTTTGTATATTGCATTGCTCGACCTATATTTAGTGCTTGCTGGTTCCCTATTGTAGATTCATTTGTTGCTCCATCTGAAAGAGGTTCATACTTCGGGTTTTTGCGATTTATATATACTATTTTTGCAGGAACATTCTTCTTTCTAGTTGCAAAAGCAATGGGAGAAACTCCGCCAATTTGGCTTTTGCAAATTCTTATAGCTATTTGTGCAGTTATGCAATTTGCTAGAGCGATTTTTGTTTACTTTTTAGAACTTCAACCATACAAAACGGAAAATCAAGGAATACTAAGTTCTTTAAAAGAAGCTACTACAAATAATTGCTTAGTATCGTTCTCTGTTTATATGATGTTTGTAGCAATTATAGCGTTTCTAATTCAACCTCTAACTTTGGTATATTTAAAACAAACGCTAGGTTATGGTGTTAGCACTGTTCAAACTGTCGCAACTTTTGGCATTTGCGGAAGCATTATCGGGTACTTGACTTTCGGAAAATTATTAAAGCATATCGGAGCAAAATGGACATTGATTTTAATTCATTTATTGTTCATTACTATATCGATATCATTATTTTTCACTGGAAAAAATATAGAAAATTTACTTGAAATTGTATGTGCGATAATTTTTGCAAATTGTATGAATGTTGCTTGGTTCTTCTGCTTTTCATCGGCAGAAATGTACTCGGTAGCAAACCCAAAAAACAGAGTCATATCTCTTGCGTTTTTTAACACATTCTTTTCCGGAGGACGCATGTTCGGTGGATTTATGTCATCGTTATTACTTGCAAGTGGAATATTAGCTACAAGCTGGCAAATGGGCGGTATGTTATTTTCGGCAATACCATCAATATTTGCAATAGTATGTTTTTTAGCTACACTTTGGTTGCTTTTATTATTTATAGTTCCAGCTGTAAATGGAAATCGACAAAACGATTATTATCAACCGCCAATCTTCAAAAAATAAAAAAAAAGAAATGCAAAAGAAAAGAATATCAATATCGGATATAGCAAAACAAACAAAGCTATCGAAGGCATCTGTATCTTTTGCATTGAGAAATTCGCCTATGGTCTCAAAACAGACCAGAAAAAAAGTACAAGAAGTTGCAAAAGAAATGGGATATCAGAAGAATGCGATTGTATCTTCGTTAATGTCAAAATTACGAAAGAAAAATTTGACATCTTTTGTTGAAACAATAGCCATTATAAATGGAAATTCTGATGAATTTGCACTACAACATCACCCCACATTGCCAACTTATTATCAAGGCATTAAGAAAGAGGCGAATCGTCTAGGCTATGCAATAAATGAGTTTTGGATACATTCGAATGATTTTAAACGCAAAAATATAGCACGTATATTTCATTCAAGAGGAATTAGAGGTGGCATCGTTTTAGGACATACTTTCGGAAATGAATTTCCGAAATATTTTGAAAACATCTTACATGAATTCTATTTTGTAAGTGCAGGAATTAGAACTTACAATCAATCACTTGAAGTTGTGGCTTCGGATGACTTTCTAATATCATATAAAGCATACGTTGAAACGATTGCTTTAGGATACAAACGCATAGCAATAGTACTAGATGAATATATCGACGATCTCGTAGGAGGAACTTTAATTGGTGGATTTTTACGAGCTCAACTAAAAAATAAAAAAGCAAACATACCTCCATTCATGGAATCAGAAAAATCGCCTTACTTCAAGAAGGCTCTTCAAGAATGGATTGAACAATATAAACCAGATGCAATACTCTTTTTATTAAATACAACTAGAGAAATATTAAAAAATATATCATTTATAAAAAAGAATAAAATTAAACTAATTCAACTAGAACGAAGAAGCAAAATAAAAGACTGGATTGGTATTGAACAAAACAACGATGTTGTAGGTAGAGTAGCTGTACGACGCCTTGCCGATATGTTAAACAGAAACTCTGCCATCATCGGCGAAAATTCAAATATGATTACTTTGATAAAACCTACGTGGATAAACGAAACTACATAACAAGTGTAGATATAATTAGAGAAAATCTTTGTTTTCTTTGTATCGATTGACTTTACGGAAATCTTCAAACGTACAGTTATGATACGCCTTAAAGGCTTTTGAAAAAGATGCAGCATCTGAAAAACCTATTGCCTTTGCTATCGATATTGGCGAACACATACGAGAAGAATATTTACGCGCTAAGTTCATCTTTTCGGAAAGAAGATATTTTGCAAAGCTCATTCCTAATTCCTTTGCACAAAGCTTATCTAGTTCGTATCTTGTAATTCCGATGCTCTGTGCTGCATCTTCCGTAGAAGAAAACATTGCTGGATTTCTCTTAATCTTTGCAATAAATGCAGCAAAGGATTTATCGGCAATCTTTGAAAGCGTATGACGCACATATACTTCAATCAACTCGGCATACGCATCTAAAATTTCATACGACATATCTTCGCTACGCAACTCTTGCAGATAATTATCGATTGCAAATTCTAATTTTGAAAGATGTTCGGTTTTACCTATTAGACTACCACTTTTCATTCGCATTTCCATATATGGAGACGTTTCTATATGGAACCAAAATCCATTCCATACGGAATCATCTGTCTGCAAAATATAATGGGTAAAAGGTGATGTACAAAAAAACATCCCTTTAGTTAAGACAAATTCGTCTTCTTCGGCTTTAAATATGAGTTCGCCATCTGAGACATACCCCATGTGCGAAAAATTTATACCCTCGCGCTCTTGATAATAAGACTTTCCTACACTCACTACCCCAGAATTTAGAAACCCTCGTTCTCTAAGAGGATCATACATAAGTCTGGATGGCTTAAAAAATAAATCAGAATTTTGCATTTCTGCAAAAAAACTATCGGATGACTGCGGTTGCAAAAAAAATTCTTTTGAGCCGTTGGGCCAACATTGCAGAAAATCATCTGTATTGCATTTCCATTGATATGTAGTTTTTTCGCTCATACAAAAACAAAAAAAATAAGGATATATGAATGTCAACAATAAACACTTAATTGTCTTTTTTTTAAAAAATTTGTCATTTTTTTAAATATCCAAAATCGAAAAAAAATGTTATCATATCCGTAGAATACAGTTTATTTGGGAGAGGATTATTCAACTTACATTTTATCAAAAAAAAGTTGATTGTAATTAGCGTAAGCTTTGTACTTTTATAACTCTTAAACAAGTAAACTTTTGCAACAATTTCATATATAAATAACAAAAAAAACAAACAAAGCATGAAAAATATACTTAAAAAGTTAGTAGTTGCTTCGCTAGCACTCGTCGCGATAAATGCGTATGCGGCAATAGATGAAGTTAAAGTAGTAAAGACGTTTCTTGATAATTCGACACAAGAAACTACCTATAAATTGAAGAAAATCAACAACAATACATATCGATTACATCTACCTGTTAAGAATTTTGGACATGGGAAATGGAGTTATCGCGGAGTGGTTACAATAGATGTTAAACGTGACGAAGCAACCGCAATGAAAGGCGAAGAAGGCTACTGGATTTTACCAGATGGTCGCATGGGGAAATTCAAACACGACAAGGGTAAATTACAAGAGCGTAGTAACCCTATGTCGATGTACGGAGTAAAAAAAGGCAATGAGGCTTTTGTAGGTATTATCAATACATTAAAATGGGAATACTCTTCTGTTGTAGAGGTAATAAATGGTAAATATGAAATTTATCCACGTTTCCATATTCAAGATATTCACACAAAACCGTATGAAGACATCATTATTGATTTCACTCATTTTAAAGGTAAAGACGCAAACTATTCGGCAATGGGTAAAGCGTATCGCAAATATCAGTTAGATAGAGGCGAAGTTAAGCCTTTGAAAGAACGTATAGTGGGAAATCCTCGCCTAAAATATACAACTGAATCTATATTTATGAAATTTATGATGGCTTCATTTATGCGTGAAGGTGAAACTAATCAAAATCGCGGTTGGCACTGGAAACCAGAAGATGACCTTCAAATTCAAAAGTTTCGCGACTTCGACAATATGATGAATGTACTTAAGAAAATGAAGTCTATGGGTATAGAAAAAGCCGACATCATTCTCACAAACTGGAATTGGCGTTCTAATGGAAGAAATCCTATATGTTCGGTTGCTGAACCTGAATTAGGAGGCAACTCAAAATGTAAAGAACTCAACGCATTAGCAAAAAAATTAGGTTTCCAAGTAATGCCTCATATATTACATACAGAAAACTACACAATATCTCCTGCTTTCGATAAAAACGATATCGCCCTAGACCACGAACAACAATACAAAGGATATATGGGTATGGGTGGTAAGGGCTTCAACCCTTGCTTTGAACAAGTTTTCAAAAAACACATACTGGAAAATTATGATCGTATGAAAAAGCTTGGCTTTGATGCTCCAATTCATATCGACGTAACATCGGCTATCGTCCCTTATGACTGCCATAATATCGACCACTTCTGCACTCGCAAAGACTGTGCATACTACATGAATAGAGTTGGATTATTATGCGATGCATTCTTCGGCGGATGGACTTCGGAAAGCTCGGTAGATAGCACTGCAAATACTCTAGATTATGTTCTCTATGTGAGTGCATATCCATCATATTTAGGCTCTGCCCATCCATTGTTAGAGCGCCATGTCCCAATTTGGCAATTAGCTTATCATGGTATAATTTTGAGCAATCCATTTGCTTCTACTATCGACTATAACTGTCGTACAAGACCAGCAAAAGGTTGGGGACCAACAAACTCGTTTTTAGTAGAAGATTCAGTAGAAAAAACTCGTGCGATGCGCCGTTTAAAATGTGCAGAGTTCGGAGGTCGTTTATCGTACTATTGGAATTTGACTAACGATGCAAACCTCCCTGATGTAAAACAAGCTTACGATGAATATCAACAACGTAAATATTTACAATTAGAGTTTATGGAATATCACGATGAACTCGCCCCCGATGTATTTATTACAAAATATTCTGACGGCTCTGAAATGGTATCGAATTACACTGACAAACCATATAAATACAAAGGCAAAGACGTAAAACCTTTAGACTATGTTTTGTATAAGCCCTCAAAATAAAAGGAAACATATATGAAAAAATTTAAACTACTATCATTAGCTACACTCTCACTATTTGCTACAACAATGTTTGCAGCCATAGATGAAGTAACTATTCAACGCAATTTATCAAACGGAAAAGTTAAAACTGAAAAAGTAAAACTACAAAAAATAAACGAAAATACATATCGTTTACATATTCCTGTTGATAAAATGGGAACTTGGAAATGGACTGGTGTAAACTCTATTGATGTCAAACGCGAAGAAGCTACTGCAAACAAAGGCGACGATGGTTATTGGGTAACATCTAACATGGCTTTGGGCAAATTTACCCGCGACAATGGCAATTATAATCTTCGTAAAAATCCAATGCCAATGTTTGGTGTAAAAAAAGAAGACAAGGCTTTTGTTGCAATCGTAAAAGGCTTGATATATGAGTTTTCAACAATAATTGATGTAAAAAATGGCAAATACGAAATTTATCCACGTTTTCATCTAAAAGAAATTTATACCAAACCTTACGAAGATATAATAATAGACTTCACTCACTTTGAAGGGAAAGATGCAAACTACTCGGCAATGGGACGTGAATATCGCAAATATCAGCTTGAACGTGGAGAAGTAAAGCCTCTTAAGCAACGTATTCTTGGCAATGAAACATTGCAGAATACGGTTGAGTCGGTTTATCTGAAAACGCAAATGGCTACATTTATGCGTGAAGGCGAAACTGGGATGAATCGAGGTTGGCACTGGAAGGCGGAAGATGATCCACCAATGCAGAAGATTCGTGACTTCGATAATATTCAATGGTTCATGAAAAAGCTCAAGGAAGCTGGTGTAGAAAAGATTGATATAATTCTTACAAACTGGAACTGGCGTTCTAATGGAAGAAATCCAATTTCTTCGATAGCTGAACCCGAATTGGGAGGCAACGCAAAATGCAAAGAAACTAATGCCCTTGCTAAAAAATTAGGTTATAGAATTGCTCCGCACATGTTACATACTGAAAACTACACGATATCACCTGCGTTTGATAAAAATGATATTGCCTTAGATGAAAATGGAAAGTATCGCGGATATATGGGTATGGGCGGTTTCGGATTTAACCCTTGCTTCATTCAAGTGTATCGCAAACATATCCTAGATAACTACGATCGCATGCAGAAACTCGGCTTT
>JAGAOA010000064.1 GCA_017623955.1 Opitutales bacterium | reverse complement strand
GATGGGGTATGCTATCTTGCTAGGGGTTTCGCGTAAATCTATGTTTGAGCTGTTAACGGGCGATTCTTTTGAATTGCGTGATGTTGCAACGGCTGTTGTAAGTGCATTTTGCACATCGAAAAAGAATTGCGATATAATTCGCGTTCATAATGTTGCTGAAAATGTTGTGGCGATAAAAACAATTTCAAAACTAATTTGATTATGGATGAAATTATTATAAAAGGTCTAAAATTGAAGGGCAAACATGGTTGTTTTGCCTTTGAAAGAAATGAACTACACGAGTTTGAAGTTTCTATGCGTCTGTTCTTAGATATAGATAGAGCCGCTAAAACTGATGCTCTTGAAGATACTATTGATTATCCTCAAGCTATGGCAATCGCTGAAGGTGTGCTTTCGGGTGAGAGCGTACGTTTGATTGAAAAACTTGCAGATATGCTTGCTGAACGTCTTTTTGTTCGTTTTGAGCTACTACAAGAAGTAGAAATTGAGATTATAAAATTGGGAGTTGATGTAGGTTACAAGTTTGAAAAAATATCTACAAAAATCCATCGCAAGAGAAATTTTTATATCAAATAAAATGGTGATTGCGGTATTAGCATTAGGCTCAAATATGGGCGATAAACTTCAGAACTTACGCAAGGCACGTGAATATGTCTCTAACTTTGCAAGTATTATTGCTTCGGCATCTGTTTATGAGACTCCTCCGGCTTTTTATGAGGCTCAAGAGTATTTTTACAATTCTGCAATAGCTATTTCTACTGAATTAACTCCTATTCAGTTGCTGAAAAATTGTAAAAAAATAGAAACTGATATGGGTAGAAAAGCTTCGTTTAGAAATGCACCGCGTCCGATAGATTTGGATATTATTTTTATCGAGGGTGAAAGCGTTTCAACTCCAGATTTAAATGTGCCTCATATCGACTGGGAAAATCGCGATTTTGTTATAACGCCTTTGCTTGATTTACTTGATGCAGGAGTTTTTAGTTCTTTTACATTCAATTCAGAAAAGCAGTTTTTGATAAATAAAAAACGTTCATTCAAAAAAATAACAAACTTATAAAAATGGAAACAGGGAAACTATTTATAGTAGCAACTCCAATTGGAAATTTATCTGATATTACTCAACGTGCATTAGATGTTTTACGAGAGTGTGATATTGTTGTTTGCGAAGATACTAGAGTAACTGGTGCTATGTTACGCAAATTTGATATTTCTAAAGAAATGTTTGTAAATGAAAATTCTCGCGAGCGTGCTGTTGCTCCTGTTCTTCTTGAAAAATTAAAGACGGGCAAAAATATAGCATTGGTAAGTGATGCAGGCACTCCTTGTATTAGTGATCCTGGTTTTAGAATTGTACGTGCTTGTAGAGCCGAAGGCATTGATGTAATTCCAGTAGTTGGAGCATGTGCTTTTGTTGGAGCTTTATCTGCATCGGGCTTGCCGAGTGATTCATTTTTATTTGCAGGATTTCTTCCGCCGAAGACATCGGCTAGAAAAAACTTTTTTGAAAAATACAAAGATTTTTCGCATACATTGGTATTTTATGAATCACCGTATAGAATTGAAAAATTTATTGATGATGCTATTGAGGTTTTGGGCGAAAACAGAGTAGTATGTGTTGCAAAAGAAATATCAAAATTGTATGAACGCTTTTTTGTTGGTTCTTTAGGCGAAATAAAAAATGCATTTAAAACAGCATCAACAAAGGGCGAGTTTGTAGTAATAATTGCTCCAGAGGGGTTTGTTTTGTGAAGTTAGTTATAGACATAGGTTCAAACACAATAAAATGTTTGCTTGCTAAAGTAGATGAGTTTGGAAACATACAAAAACTTTTTGAGCATTCTTTAGAAAGCAGAATTTCTGCGGGTGGAGGAATACTTGTAGAAAACGCGTCAACACTGATTTCAAATTCAATAGAAGTTTTGATGGAAAAGGCAAAGACTTATTGTAATAATTTTCAAAGTATAGCAGTTGCTACAAGTGCCTTGCGTGATGCATCGAATAAAGACGATATTATAGCCGATGTCTTAGAAAAAACATCAGTTGCTATTAATGTTTTGTCGGGATACGAAGAAGCACGCTTGTCATATTTAGGGGCTTGTTCCGACAATGCTATTGAAGCCTCTTCAACAAAAACATATTTCGATTTAGGTGGTGGAAGTATGGAAATTGTTTTTGGTAAGTCTTTAGATGTTTGTTCATCTTATAGTCTCCCGATAGGAGCTGTTACTTTAACTAAAAAGTTTTGTTTGTCTGAAAAAATATCAAAACAAACTCGCACCGAAATATTAGATTTTGTTGTAAAAGCATTCACTAATATTCCTAAAAACAAGAATGATATTCTCGTTGGGGCAGGTGGTGCAGTTGTTGCAGCTAGATTGTTAAACGAAAAAATCAACGGGATATTTTCAAATAAAATTTCATTAGAAAACATTGAAAACTTTATAGAAGTTCTGTCTTCAATGAGCATTGCTGAAAGGGTTGAAAATTTTTCTATTGCAAAGAGTAGGGCAGATATTTTAGTATCGGCTTTAATATGTGTAGGAGGTTTTATGCGTCATTTAGGGCATTCGGAGCTTTTGCACACCTTTTATAACTTAAGATATGGAGTAATTATAAATGAACATAAAAAATAAAATTTTAACTGTTTTAATTTTTTGTTTTTCAGCCATAGCTATGGCGGTTCCTCAAAAAGTTATATTCGATACCGATATGGGTAACGATTGCGACGACGTTGTTGCATTTCAAATGCTTTTGAGTTATGTAAAAAGTGGTAAAGCCGATTTGTTATGTGTTGCAATAAATAAGGACAACTCATACGCTCCAAAATTTACCCGTTTACTAAGCGAGTATTATGGATTTGATGATTTACCTATTTTTATAATAAAAGACGGCTTTGCCAAAGAAGATGGTCATTTCAATAGAAAAACTCTTGAAGCAAAAAATCCAGATGGGTCATTGCGTTTTCCATTAAAAAATAAAGATGAAAAATTTGAAGATTCTATTCGAGGACTTCGCAAAACTTTAGTTGCTCAACCAGACAATTCAGTTGTTTATATATCTGTTGGCTTCTTGTCGAACATTGCTCGTTTATTACAATCTCAACCCGATGATATTTCATCGCTTTCTGGTAAAGAGTTAGTCGCTAAGAAAGTTAAATATATATCAATTATGGGTGCTAGTTTTGCTCCACATAAATTTTGGGGAAGTAAAGGTGATAAAATTAAGCCTGAGTACAATATAAAAATTGACCCTCCAAGCTCAACTTATGTTTTATCGAATACGCCAGTTGATATTGTGTTAAGCCCATTTGAAGTTGGTTTGTATTTGCAATTTCCATATGCTGAAGTAATGCATGGTTTTTACGATGCAAAAAATAATCCAGCATCGTTTGCATGCAACGCTTATGTTTACAGAATTTTTGAAAGATCAAAGGTTACTGCTGAACTCGACCGTTATATGTGGGACCCTTCCAGTGTTCTCTACGTTTTTGAACCACACCATTTTGGTATATCGGTCGCTGGCGATGTAGTTTTAGACAAAAACGCTGTTACTGCCTTCAAACCAAATCCAAAGGGAAAAATTAAGTATTTAATTTTAGCTTGGGATGTTGTAAACAACAGACCTATAAATCAGCGAGCTATTGTAAATCGTTGTGTAGAACTTTGCAAATTTTCTCAAAAAGGGAAATAAAAAGAGTTAAAAAAACAAAAAATGGAAGCTTTTTAGCTTCCATTTTTTTTGTTTAATCAGAACAGGGTATATTTAGCTTTATTCTTCTTCGCCATCTCTTATATCTACAATCTTGCAGATACCTATTAGGCTATCGCCTTCAGCGAGATTAATTAAGCGAACACCCTGTGTAGTCCTGCCGATTACTCTTACGTCCTTAACTGGCGAACGAACTGCTTGTCCATGGAGAGTGAACATCATAACTTCGTCATCTTCACGAACTGACAATGCACCAGCTACGCCATTTGTTTTGATAGCTATAACACCACTACCACCACGATTTTGTACACGGTATTCATCGTAGTTAGAGCGTTTACCTTGACCATTTTCGCCCGCAATCAAGAGGGTAGAGTTTGAGTCGACAACAACAATAGCCTTTACTCAATCATTATCTTTCTTGAGTGTTACACCACGAACACCACGAGTATCTCTGCTCAATGCACGCAAGTCGGCTTCGTTGAAGCGAATTGACATACCTTCGTGTGTTACTAAGATAATGTTTGCTTCTGGTTCTGTAAGAACTACTCCAATCAAGTCATCACCTTCGTCGAGTGCTATACCTTTTATGCCACCTTTACGGCAATTCTTATATTCTGGCAACATAGTTTTCTTTACAACGCCATTCTTTGTAGCCATTACCAGTGCTAAGTTTGCATCTTCAAGATTTTTTGTACAAATCATAGCAGCAACTTTTTCATCTGGCTTCAATTCAAGAACATTTTTGATTGAGCGACCTTTTGAAATTCTGCTACCTTCTGGAATTTCGTAAACCTTTTCAACATAAACTCTACCATTGTTCATAAAGAACATAATGTAATCGTGTGTAGATGCGGTGAAGATATGTTCGATGAAGTCCTCATCGTACTGTCCGCTACCAATTACGCCTTTACCTCCACGCTTTTGTGAACGATACGAGCTTGTACTTGTACGTTTGATAAAGCCATTGTGCGATACACTTATGATACAACCTTCGTTTGCAATTACGTCTTCCATACGGAATTCGCTTTCGGCTGCAATCAGTTGTGTTTTACGTGGACTATCATACTTTTCTTTCATCTCAAGGAGTTCTTTTTTTATGACACCCAAGAGTTTCTTTTCGTTTTCTAGAATTGAACGATACTCATGAATTAAACGCATCAATTCCATATACTCATTTTCGATTTTCTCGATTTCAAGACCCGTGAGTTGATGCAAACGCAAGTCTAAAATTGCGTTTGTCTGACGTTCTGAAAGCGGATATTTTGCCATTAAGGCTACTTTTGCTTCATCTTTATTTTTAGAATCTTTGATTATTTTAATGAAATCATCGATATTATTGAAAGCAATTTTATAACCTTCTAATATATGAGCTCGGTCTTCAGCTTTACGCAACAGATATGCTGTTCTGCGATAGATAACTTCGCGACGATGCTCTATATAGCATTCTAGCATTTCTTTTATATTCATCTGCTTTGGCTTGCGTTTGTCGAGTGCCAACAAAATTACACCAAACGATGCTTCAAGTTGTGTATGCTTAAAGAGCTTATTCATTACAACTCTTGGAGATTCTCCACGCTTGAGTTCAATTACAACACGTGTGTTTTCATCCGATTCGTTGCGGATATCGCTGACTTCAGTAAGTATCTTTTCTGCAACTAGGTCTGCAATACCTTCAACCAATGTTTGACGATTTACATTGTAAGGAATTTCTGTAATTACTATTTGTTCTTTGCCATTCTTGAGTTCTTCTACATTTGCAACGCCGCGCATTTTGACAATGCCACGACCTGTTTTCATGTAGCTTTCAATTCCAGCTTTGCCTACAACACAACCGCCAGTTGGAAAATCTGGACCTTTTATAACTTCCATCAATTGCTGAATTGATGTTGATGGACTATCTATGAGCATGCAAATACCGTCTATGAGTTCGCCCAAATTATGCGGTGGAATGTTTGTTGTCATCCCAACAGCGATACCAGTAGAGCCATTCATCAAGAGCATTGGCAGTGCTGCGGGTAGAACTGAAGGCTCTGTTGTCGACTCTTTATAATTAGGAACAAAATCAACTGTATCGCTGTCGATGTCACTCATCATATCTTCTGCAAGTTCTTCGAGTTTACACTCTGTATAACGATACGCAGCTGGAGAGTCACCTTCAATTGAACCAAAGTTACCTTGCGGAATTACCAGTGGATAACGCATTACCCAATCTTGAGCCAAACGTGTGAGGGTATCGTAAACAGAACTATCGCCGTGTGGGTGGTAGTTTTTGAGAACTTCTCCAACAACGCCCGCACATTTGTCAAAAGAGGAATTGTGACGCAAGCCTTCTCGCAACATAGCGTAGAGAACTCGGCGTTGAACAGGCTTTAAGCCGTCTCTTACATCTGGAAGTGCTCGAGAGACTATAACAGACATCGAATAGTCGATGTATGCACTTTGCATAATTTGTGTTATGCTTGAATCTACAATTTTTTCGTTTTCTGTGTACATTTTAAAAACCTTTCAAATTAAACGTCGAGATATGAAACATTCAAGGCATTATCTTCAATGAATGCACGGCGTATTGGTACGTCTTCTCCCATTAACATCGAGAATGTTGCATCGGCTGCAGCGGCATCTTCTATGCTTACACGCAAGAATGAACGCTTATTAGGGTCCATAGTTGTTTCGTAAAGCTGTTTTGGATTCATTTCACCTAAACCTTTGTATCGCTGTATTTTTATACCTCTACGTCCCATTTCTCTAATTTTTGCAGCTAAATCGAGTATGGTATTAAGTTCTATTACGCTCTTTTTTTCTCCAACTGTTTCTGAAAGCGTGTAAACGGCTTCTTCCGATGGTTCAAACGATGTTATATCTATTCCCATTTTTGAAATGTCTGTGAGAATTTTTTCGAGTTGTGAAGCTTCGTAAATTTCATAAACGTTTATGCGTTGTTGAACTTTATTGCCTTGTTCATCTAAGACTTCACGATTTGTACTACCATCGAAGATGTCATCAGCATTACCTTGCTGAATATAGAATGTAGAGCGTTCTTCGTCGTTGTATAGAAATTTGAATTCTTCTTTATTACCTGTGCGAATACGTGCTATATATTTTGGTAGTTTGCCGTCTTTTGCACTATCGAGGTAGGTTGTTAATGGACAAGCATAACGAGTTACACCCTTGCCCAAAACTTCTATACGTGCAAAATTTTCAACTATTTTATCTAACTTTTGCGATGGGAATTCAACTCCATCACTCAAACGAGTCAGACCTACATCTTCAGATCCGAGCTCAAGAAGAATTCTGTTCATTTCTGCATCGTTCATAACGTATTGTTCACGTTTCTTTCTCTTAATTTGATAAAGAGGAGGTTGAGCTATATAAACGTATCCGCTTTCTATTAATCCTCGCATTTGACGGAAGAAGAATGTAAGCAAGAGCGTTCTGATATGAGCACCGTCAACGTCAGCATCGGTCATAATGACAATTTTATGATAGCGCGCTTTTGAGGCATCAAAGGCTCCTTCGCCAGATTCGCCTATTCCTGTGCCACAAGCCTTGATGATTGTTTGAATTTCTTTGTTATTTAAAACTTTGTCTAAACGAGTTTTTTCTGAGTTGATAATCTTACCACGCAATGGCAATATTGCTTGATATTTTCTATCGCGACCTTGTTTTGCTGAACCACCAGCCGAGTCACCTTCAACTATGTACAACTCGCACAAGGATGGATCTTTTTCTGAGCAGTCGGCGAGCTTTCCAGGAAGACCTCCCGACGATAACACAGACTTGCGTACTGTTTCTCTTGCTTTTCTTGCGGCTTCGCGGGCGCGGGCTGCATTTATACATTTTTCAATGATGCTTTTTGCTCCTTTAGGATTTGTTTCAAATGCGTATTTTAGTTTTTCTCCCACAATTTTTTGAACAATACCATCAACTTCCCCATTTGAGAGTTTTGTTTTTGTCTGCCCTTCAAAACGTGGTCCTGGAACTTTTACCGAGATTACTGCTGTCAATCCTTCACGACAGTCATCGCCAGATATTGCAGGATCTTTATCTTTTATAATGTTGTTTTGTTTTGCGTAGTTATTGATTACGCGAGTAAGTGCAGTTCTAAAACCGCTCAAATGTGTACCACCTTCTACATTGAAAATTGAATTTGCGTAAGCATAGACTTGTTCTGAATAAGAATCGTTATATTGAAGTGCAATATCGACCATTATTTTAGAATCACTGCCTTCTGCTGCTGGAGCTTCGCCAGAAAATGCAATAACTTTTTGTGTAACAACTACCTTGTTTCTGTTCAAGAATTCAACGTATTCTGAGATACCATTTCTAAAATGATATTCTTCGCTTTTGTTGTCGCGTTCGTCTGTTAATAAAATTGTTATTCCTGGATTGAGGAATGCTAATTCACGCAGACGCTTCGAGAGAATTTCATATTTAAATTCGCGTGTAAGTGTAAATATTTCAGGGTCTGGTATAAATGTGATTTTAGTTCCCGAACCTTTTGTATTTCCGATTACAGTCATTGGCATGGTTGTTTTTCCGCGTGAAAATTCCATTTTGTAAATTTTGCTTTCTTTGCGGACTTCAACTTCAAAATATTCAGAAACGGCATTTACGCACTTTGCACCAACACCGTGTAGCCCACCAGAAACTTGATATGCTCCCTTCCCAAACTTACCACCTGCGTGGAGATTTGTCATAACTAATTCGAGTGCTGGAATTTTGTATTTTGGATGAATATCAACTGGAATACCACGTCCATTGTCTTCAATAGAACATGCTCCATTGCTATGTACTGTAACTTTAATTTGCGAACAGTAGCCTGCGAGTGCTTCGTCGATTGAGTTGTCTACAATTTCAAAAACGCAGTGATGAAGACCACGTTCGTTAGTGTCGCCGATATACATATCGGGACGTTTTCTTACGCCTTCCAAACCTTCTAATTTTTGAATTTTGGAGGCATCGTATTTATCATTATTTTTGATGTTTTCTGGCATTGTTATTTTATATTTTTTTTAATTTAAATTTTCGTGCAAAAAAACAATATTTGAACACTAAAAACAGTTCAAATTGCTTTTAAATAAGGGCAAGAACTCATTTTGCCCAACACTTGTAAATACATTATAAAATTGATAAAATAACGCAACACTTTTTTGTGAAAAATTGCCATTTTTTTTATTTATTTTTTTTACATTTAATAATTTGTTTTGTAAATTGTAAGTTGTTGTGTTTGATGTAATAATGTATTTTTAATTTTGAAAACAAAAAAAATAAATGTTGATGTTTTTGATTGAATGTTTTTTATTTAGAGTAGAAATTGTTTATAACGTAGAAAAGGATTGTTTATATGATAAAAAAATTGCTTAAATGTTGCTTAGTACTACTGTCGACAATAACATTATTAAATGCTCAAACAGTTGAAGTGGTTATGTCGTTTAATGAGGGGGAAATTAAGCGTGTTAAACATTCTTTAAAACTTCAAAAAGATGGTGCATACAGATTACATATTCCAGCCAAAGATATTCCATGCGATGTAGTTAATTTAGATGTTCATTATTGCAATGCGTATGCAAATGTTGGTGAAGATGGATATTGGATTATGCCCGATGGTTTAAAAGGCGATTTTAGTGCATCGGAGGGTGTTTATATATCAAAGCCTGTAATGACTATGTATGGTATGAAAAATACGCGTAGTACTTTTGTTGCAATAGTTAAAGGTTTGAAGTACGAGTTTATTCCACAAGTTGAAGTAAAAAATGGTAAATACAAAATATTTCCACGTTTTCAGATTGAGGCAATGTATTTTGCTCCGTACGAAGATATAGTTATTGATTTCTACGAGCTTGGCAAACAGGCTACATACGTTGATATGGCAAAGGCGTATCGAAAGTATCAACTTGATCGTGGTGAAGTGCGCTCATTGAAAGAACGAATAAAAACCAATAAACATTTAGAGTATGCAACAAAAGCTATGTTTATGAAAGTGTCTATGGCAGCTAAGCACAACAAAGATCGCATAAAACATCAAACGCGTGAAAACGAACCTAAGCTGTATGTTTATTGTACATTTGACGACTCGATGGATTTAATGCGTTTGTTCAAACAAAAGGGTGTTGATAACGTTCAGTTTTGCTATACTGGGTGGATTCAAAAAGGCCATGATGGTCGTTCACTCGAAATTTTTCCAGTAGAAGAAGCTGTTGGTGGCGAAACTAAAATGCGTGAAGCTGTTGCAATGGGGAAGCAGTTAGGTTTTCAAATGACATGTCATATTGCCTACACTGGAGCTTTTACAATATCGAATTGCTGGGACGAAGAATACATTGCAAAACGTCCTGATGGCAGTTTGTGGTCGAAGTATATATGGAGTGGTGGTCTTTCATATCAGCCTTGTATGAAACGCGTTTTGGAAATTTTTGTCGACAAAGATTACTCTCACTTGAAAGACATCGGTATAGAGGGGATTTTTCACTTAGACGTAAATTCGGCAATACGTCCACCATATTGTTGCGATCCACGTCATCCTCAAACACGTCAACAAGGTGCTGATGCTATGAATGCTATACACGAAAAATCGCACAAATATTTTGGTGGACAAGGATCTGAGGCTGGTTTCGACCACGTTGCGCGTACGCTCGATTTTTCGTTGTATACTTCTACGATATTCAAATATAAGCCAAGAACAAAGTTGGCATATCAACAAGTTCCACTTTGGCAGATTGTTTATCATGGAATAATTTTGAGCAATCCGTTCCTCACATCAATGTATCATTTGAGCAGTAAACAAGAAGATTATGTACGTGGCAGACTTCAGCTTGCCGAATATGGTGGTCGACCTGTTATATACACTAGCACTAAATCGGTAGTGCAAAATATAGATCGCATTGTGAAAGCGTATAAAGAATTTCAGAGTATGGCACATTTGCAGTTGGAATTTATAGAAAACCATATTCAACTTGCCGATGGAGTTTTTGAAACATCTTATTCTAATGGCACAAAAGTTATTGTAAATTACAATAAAAAAATATTCAAATATAACAATATTGAAATTCCTGCAGAAGACTACATTGTTAGATAAAATGTAAAAAAGTTTAGATAAAAAAGGCAATTCGTAAGAATTGCCTTTTTTATTTATTTTCTAAGAAAACATTTTAAGGTTCTTGCCACTTGCCGTTGTCTTCTGCAGTCGAAGCTAAAACCAAAATGGAGAGCAAAGCGTTTTTTTTGAAGGAGAACTTTATACAAAAAAAGAGTTTCAGTGAAACTCTTTTTATTCTATTATAAATTAAGTTCTACTCCTTCAAACTAAACCAAAAAAACGGCTTAGAACAAACTTGGGTTGGAAGAAGTAAAAACGTGCGAGATTCGAGCTGGAATTTGTGTTTTGTGAGCCGTAGCGTACTATGTACGTGAGGCGATACGAAACCAAATAACAGCCGAAAGCGTTTTCTTTGATGAGTTTATTTAATAAAAAAGGCACTTCGTTGAAGTGCCTTATAGTATAAATAAAAACTCATCATCAAAGAAAACGTGTTCTCGCACGTTTTTTATGTACGTGAGGCGATACGAAACTAAATAACAGCCGAAAGCGTTTTCTTTGATGAGTTTATTTAATAAAAAAAGGCACTTCGTTGAAGTGCCTTATAGTATAAATTAAAATTCATCATCAAAGAAAACGCGCTCTCGCACGTTTTTTTAGGGAATGATTTTGTTGAGCGGATATTCAACAATGCCTTCAGCTCCGTTTTCCTTAAGTGTTGGAACTATCTCACGAACGATTTTTTCGTCAACAATAGTTTCAACTGCAACCCATGCTTCGTCTGACAATGTTGAAATTGTTGGCTTACGCAAGGCTGGAAGTGCTGAGATAACTTTTGAAATGTTTGCTTTTGGTAAGTTCAACTTTAAACCAACTTTGTTATTAGCATCGAGTGCTGCTTGTAAAAGCATTGCAATAGATTCTATTTTCTTGCGTTTTTCTGGGTTTTCCCACGATGCTTTATTTGCGATGAGCTTTGTGTTTGTGTAAAGCATTGTATCTACAATACGCAAATTGTTTGCTCTTAGTGATGAGCCTGTCTCGGTAATGTCTGCGATTGCATCTACAAGATCTGGAACTTTAACTTCTGTTGCTCCCCACGAAAACTCTACATTTGCGTTTACGCCATTGTCTTCAAGGAATTTCTTTGTTACGTTTACAAGTTCTGTTGCGACACGTTTGCCTTCAAGATCCTTAACTGTTTTTACGTCGGAATCTTCTTTTACGCAGAGTACCCAACGAGACTTCAATGTTGTTGCTTTGCTGTATATGAGATCGCAAACTTCAACAACATCGCTGTTGTTTTCAAGAATCCAATCATAACCTGTAAGTCCGCAATCAAAGAAACCTTGCTCTACGTAGCGACTGATTTCTTGTGCACGAACAAAACGACCATCTAGTTCTGGGTCATCTATAGAAGGCTTATACGAGCGCGAGCTCTTTGTAATCTTCCAGCCTGCTTTGCCGAAAAGTGAAATTGTTGATTCTTCGAGGCTACCCTTGGGGAAGCCCATCATAATAAGCGAGTTTGCCATAATTTTTCTTTCTATTTTTTATCTGGAAATATGGGCTTTTAAAAATAATCGACCCTCATAAACAAAATAAGCGCCTTTTAAAGCGCAAAATATCATAGAAGCCGACTAGTTTATCAACGCCCATTCTAAGCGCAGAAATTGGTGCGGGCAGACAGAATCGAACTGACATCAGCTGTGTGGAAGACAGCGGTTTTACCACTAAACTATGCCCGCTTAAATATTAAAACGTATATTCGTACATTTTTTTGTACACGTCAAGCACTTTTTGAAAAAAATCGACTTTTTCAAAATTAGGCTTGAGGACAACTAGTACATTTGTTAGTTCTTCTTATATGAAATATTTTATTAGTGCGATTTTTGCGGGAATGATGATTTCCTTCGGTGGAATTGTTTATTTGAGCTGTTTATCTTCACAATTTTATGGGGCAGTTATTGGCTCTTTCTTGTTTTCTCTCGGTCTTTTGACAGTTGTAGCAAGAGGTTATGATTTATATACGGGCAAGATTGGTTATCTTTCGATAAATTTTAACGCAGAAGAATATGCTCCGACAAATTTGGCAAAAAATCTCTTTTATTATCCCATAATAATATTGGGAAATTTTGTGGGAACTGCCATCATTGGATATGCGTTCAGGGCAACGCGAAGTTTCCCCAAAGATTTTATTGCTAGTAAGGGTGATGAGTCTTTTACACGATTAGATTTGATTGTCAATGCAAAGCTAAACGATACTCCTCTCAGCATTTTCTTATTGGCTTGTGCGTGTGGCGTGATGATGTACTTAGCTGTTGACGGCTACAAAAAAACAAAAAGTTGGCTTTTTGTAATACTGCCTGTTATGGTGTTTATATTATGCGGTTTTGAACACTGTGTTGCCAATATGTTCTACTTTTGTGCCTCAGATTGTTGGAGTTTACACGCAGTTTACTATTTACTTATTATGATTGCTGGTAATGCGGTAGGTGCTATTGCTTTTAATCTAAAAAAATAGCACTACAATCGAATCCTTAGATATGGTGCGATAAACGATACGAGCAAGCCAAAGCACGCCATAATTGCAAATGATACTCTCAAATTAGTCGCTTCGGCTATGTATCCAATCAACGGCGGTACTAGTAGAAATCCTATAAAGCCAATGCTGCAAACTGTCGCTATGGCAATTCCAGTAGGCATTCTCTTTGATTTTGCTGTTGCACTATAACAAATAGGTACAACTGATGATACTCCTAAGCCCACTAAGAAAAAGCCCAACACTGCGGGAATTATGTGTGGAAAGATAACTGCTAATAACATACCTGTTGCTATTATCAATCCGCTAGCTTGTAATATACGAATTGCTCCAAAACGTTGCACTGTGAAGTCAGATAGAAATCTCCCTAAAGCCATCATAGACATAAATGCAATATAGCCAAAATTACTGATGTCATTAGGCGTTTTTACTACATCTCTAAAATATATTACGCTCCAATCGAACATAGTACCTTCGCAACTCATACTGCCAAATGCAGTAACTCCAAGCATCAATATAAATGGTGTTGGCGAAAACATCCCACGAGTTTTTTGAGCGTCTTGTGGTGATTCGTCTTTTTTTGAGTCTGAAGGTAACAACATTTTCCAGCAAATAGCGATAGTTAAAAATGAGTACGTTATTGTTATTAAAAAGTGTTGAGATATTCCTATACCTAGGTTGATTAAAAACATCGTTAGCCAACCACCGCAAAAACAACCCAAACTCCAAGTGCCATGAAATGTTCCCATTATAGATTTCTCATTCAAGTTTTGAACACTTACCGCTTGAGTATTTATGGCTATATTGTTGATGTTTGCTGCTATCCCTAAGCAAACTAAGCAAGCAAATAACGACCACAAGCCTTGAGCTGTCTCAATTAAAAGCAGACTTACGGGATAGAGTATAGATCCAAGTAATATACATCTTTTACTGGAAAATTTTGATACCAAATATCCCGAAAAAGCCATTGTGATAAATTGCCCCAGTGGCAACCCCAAAAGAATTCTGCCCAAATCTTTTTCTGTAAGATTTAACATTGTTCTGATATCGGCAATGCGTGTTGTCCATGTCGAGAAGATTATTCCTTGCATGAAGAAGAACGCACATGTTGCAAATCTCGATTTTATTAAATTTTGAGCTTTTTTCATAGAACTTTACAGAACTATTATATTTTATAAAACCTCAATTCAAACAAAGACAGTTGAAATATTCAATAGATTTTTTGCTTTTTTGTGTATCCAGAAAATTTTAGATAAGTTAATAAAAAAGGCTTTTCTTTTGTAAATATTTATGAAACAATACTACTGATTTCTTTTTATTTATAAGAAATCTTAAAATCTTATATTCAATTATTATGAAAAAAAGAATTATTGCAATGGGCGCACTGTTTTGCGCTTTAACATCAACTGTAATTGGCGCTGGTTTCCAAACTTTGGAACAAGGCGCAGCTAACATTGGTAATGCTAATGCAGGTGCCACTGTTAATTCAAATGCTGACGCTAGTGCAGCATTTTGGAATCCGTCTTCGGGGTTCAATGCCGGTCTTAAGGTTGGAGAAACGAAACTCGATGCCGCAGCTAGTATTGTTGCATCGACTTTCGATTTTACACAAACAGATGCAAATGGTAATGAGTTGACGAAAAGCGGTGATGCTGGAACAGTAAGTGTTGTTCCAAATTTCTTCTTAATTCATCAGTTTAAAGAAGATATTCTTTTATCATTATCTGTAACAGCTCCTTATGCGTTGGAAACAGATTATGATAATGGTTGGGTTGGAAGTTGTATGGCATTACACAGTAATGTAACAACAATAGATGTAAATCCTAGTATTGCATTTAAAGTTAATGATTGGCTTACTGTATCGGGCGGTGTATCGGCACAGTGGTTGCATGCAAAATTAACAAATGCTCCATTTGCCCATCTTGAAGGTCCTTATGCTGCATATGCAAATAACGATGAACTCAAAATTACTGGCGATAGTTGGGGCGTTGGTGGAAACATAGGTTTTACAATAAACTATGCTGAAGACGGAAGAATTGGCTTCCAGTGGAGAAGCGAAGTAAGTCATACGGCCAAAGGTAGCTCTAAGACTTCCCAAAGAAATCAACAAATTGCCGCAGGGATGAATAAGCGTCTAGTAGGGGATGTAGAAGCTGATATATCTACTCCACACACGTTTAACATTGGTTGGTATCAACGTTTGCGTGGGGACCTAAAGAAATTCGCTGTTATGGCTGAATACAGTTATACAATGTGGTCGTGTTTTGAAGATTTGACTGTAACTTTCAGAGATTCAAATGGTACTTTATCTTCTCAAAAGGAAGATTGGCGTAATACATCTCGCGTAGCTTTAGGTATGCACTATTATGCAACTGACGACTTAACTCTTCGATTTGGGACAGCTTGGGACCAAACTCCAATAGATGACGATGCTAACAGACATGCAAGAATTCCATGTACAGATCGCATTTGGTTTACAGCTGGTGTTGGTTACAAATGGAATAACTGGAATTTTGATTTAGGTTACATGTATATATGGTTTTATGATGATCCTAAAATGCATGATGAACACTCTACTGCAAAACCAATGTATGGTTACTTTGAAGGTCGTGCACACGTTGCATCTTTCCAAGTTGGTTATAAGTTCTAAGCCTTGTAAAATAGCACATAACAGAGAGGTTTGTAATATATAACTAAATGATTTAAAATAAAATGCCGAATTTATTTCGGCATTTTTTTATTTTTTTCTCTTGACGTAGTGAAAAGTTTCAACACAATGTCTAACTTTCTAAAAATTAAATATGAAAATAGATATGGCACAAAAAGTTTCATGTACATTAACAGTTCAAAACAAGATGGGTATTCATGCTCGTCCTGCGGCAATGATTGTGCGCATATCAAATAAATATCCTAGTACAAATGTCTATATCGAAAAGGACGGCGAGCAAGTTAATGGCAAGAGTATTATGAGCTTGATGATGCTCGCTGCTGGTAAAGGGTCGGAATTAAAATTTGTTGCAGAGGGTGATGATGCTGAAATTATGTTAAATGAAATAACAGAACTTTTTAACAGAAAATTTGACGAAGAATAGAATATTCTGAAAGAAATCTCCCATGGGGAGGTTTTTTTTGATTAAGCAAAAAACATTATATAAAAGCTGATAAATAAGAAAATTATTGTAAATATTAAATAGATAATTCTCTTTATCCATAATTCTTTTATAAACTTATCATAGCCGTAGTCTTTTGTATTTCTGAAATCAGAATACATATCTTCTACTGGCGTGAAAAATAATCTAAGACTTCTCGTTAAAAAGAAAAGTCCAAAAAGAAATGAAATTCCCAAGATAATGAATTCTACCATTCTTTTGTATGGTGCGTTTTTTGACTGGTAAGTCAACAATATTGTTAAAAAAAAGACACTGCATAGTATATTCTACTATGCAGTGCAACACACATGATAAATTACTACAATACTTTCGTATTATAATGTCTTATTATCTTCTCAAAAAGTTGAGCAAAGTCAAGCAAAAATTGAGAAAATTATATAGATCTATTTACAAGAGCCTCTATATTAGGTGGGCGTCCCATAAAATCTTCAAACGCTTTTTGTGCTGGAACGGTTTTCCCGACTCTAAGAATTTTATCGACAAAATCTTTTCCTGTTTGAGGGTTTAGCAGACCTTCTTTTTGAAATCGAGTAAAAGCATCGGCATCTAAAACTTCAGCCCACTTATACGAATAGTACGCTGCAGCATATCCACCTCCAAACAAGTGCGTAAATCTGGGTAAGATTGTTGGAACTGGTATTCCGTAGTCGTGAACACAATCGGAAATCAATTTTTGAGCTAGAGTTTCAATGTCTGGAGAATTTAGAAAATCTTGCGTGTTTATATGCATTAGAAGATCTATTTTTGCAAAAGAAAGTTGTCGCATACATGCGGTTGCCCCTGCAAATTTTTGAGAGCGTTTAAATTTTGCAAAAATTTCATCTGGGATATTTTCTCCAGTTTTCCAATGGTGTGCAAAAATGTCTAGACATTGTTTATCAACGCACCAATTTTCCATTATTTGTGATGGCAGTTCAACAAAATCCCATGGAACATCTCTTAGTGATAGCTCTTTTGCATCCATTAACATAAAGTGTATTAAATGTCCAAATTCATGGAACAATGTTGTGGCATCGTCATACGATAACAGGGCGGGTTTATCTGCTGATGGTTCAGTTAGATTTCCTGCTATTACTCCCATTGCAGGCGAATTTTCGAGTGCTGGCGACAACAAGTTCATCCAAGCTCCAGAACGTTTTTGTTTGCGTGGAATGAAGTCGGTATAAAATTTACCGATGAGTTTGCCTTCTTTAAAAATATTGAAAAGTTCTACGCTTTCATGCCAAGCATTTGCGTTATCAGGACACTTTTGTATTTCTAAATTAAAGAGGGTTTTGGCAATTTTAAACATTCCTTCTACAACCGAATTAAATGGGAGATAATCGCGTAATTGTTCGGTATCAAAGTCGTATTTTTGTTTTCTCAACTTTTCTGTATAGTATGCACTTTGTCACGGCATGACATTGTTGCAACCTTGAGTTTTTGCGAATGCTTCTAGGTTTTTCCACTCATCTAAAAACGGTTGATAGAAACGCTCGCGGAGTTTTTCAATAAAGTTTAGTGCAATTTTACCATTCCTTGCCATGCGTCGAGACAAGGTATAGTCTGCATAATTTTTGAATGATAGTATTTGTGCTTTTTCTTCGCGAAGTTTGAGTATTTCTCGAATTATTGGACGATTATCAAAGTTTTGAGATGTGGCTATTTTTGTAGATGCTTCCCATAATTGCTTGCGAAGATTATCGTTATCGGCATAGCACATAAATGGTGCGTAAGATGGTCTATCTAGTGTGAAAACCCAGCCTGAAAGACCTCGAGTTTTAGCAGTTTTAGATGCTATTTCAATTGCTGTTTGTGGTAAGCCTTGTAGATCGTTTTCATTTGTTATATGTAGAAAGTATTCTTTAGTAGAATCTAGTTCGTTCTCAGAGAATTTTTGACCTTTTAATGACAATTCTAAATTAATTTCTTTAAGTCTCTGTTTTTTTTCTTGAGGTAAGTTTGCACCTTCTTCTTGAAAATCTTTCAACGTTTCTTCAAACAAGATTTTTTCTTCGCCTTGTAGATTTGTGGCTTCTGGAGTTTTTGCAAAAGTTGATATTTTTGCAAAAAGAATATCATCTAGAAGAATAGAGCTAAAAAAGTTGCTAACTTCGGGCATAAGTTCGTTTAAAGCATTGCGGAGTTCGGGCGAGGTCATGACGCTCTCCAGATGATTGAGGTATGTCCATGCTCTATTTATTTCAATAAACGCTCTGTCTAAGGCACGGATAGTATTGTCGAATGTTAGAAGTTCGTCTGGACGCGATTTTATTTCGTCTAGATTTTCTTTAGCTTGTTCTAAAGCTGTGCGAATATCGCTTTGAGCTTTATCGGCAGTCATTACTTGCCAGTTTGGTGGAATTGATGTTTGTAAAAAACCTTTATTTTGCATAATTATTTTTAGTTTATTGAAAATTTTATTGGCAATTTTTATAAATAAGTTAAACTTTTATGGCAATATTTTTTAGATTATGAAATCAGATAAATTTTATATAGCAGAACGCGAATTTTCATCGCGTTTGATTTTGGGAACAGGAAAATTTTCTAGTCTTGAACAAATGAAGGCTACGCTTGCTGAAAGTGGAACATCTATTGTTACTGTGGCTCTAAAACGCGTAGATCTTACAGATGGTTCTACTATGGAAGATATTTCTGATTTTTTGGATAGAGACAAATATATGATTTTACCTAATACATCGGGGGCTGCATCGGCAGACGAGGCTGTAAGAATTGCTAGATTAGGTAGAGTTGCTGGTTTTGGAGATTTTGTTAAGTTGGAAATTCATCCTGATCCAAATTACCTGTTGCCTGATCCAATCGAAACTTTAGAGGCTACAAAAATTTTGGTCCAAGAAGGCTTTAGAGTTATGCCGTATATAAATGCTGATCCCGTTTTGGCATTGCGTTTGCAGGAGGTTGGTGCTGTTGCTGTTATGCCTTTAGGCGCTCCAATAGGAACAAAT
>JAGAOA010000009.1 GCA_017623955.1 Opitutales bacterium | reverse complement strand
CATGGACTGTTGCAGAAAAAATCAATGTGGTAGGATATCCAAGCCATTTGAAAAGATTAAAAGACAATCGCATTTTGATGACATACGCACGTCGTCAAGTAAATCCCAAAAAAGCCAACTACGAACCTACTCATAAAATAATGGGACAATACGCTCGTTTCAGTTCAGATAATGGCAAAACTTGGGGCGATGAAATTATGCTTTGCAGAAGTTTCACAGGCGATATGGGTTATCCATCATCGGCAGAACTTCCAGACGGAGATATTTATACTATTTTCTATCACAATATAGATACAACTCCAGACAACCACAATCAGAAGGAAACTGCAATTCTTGCAGTAAGATGGACGCCTGAAAAGAAAAAATAATACATTTTTATAGATTATAAATTACAAATAACATATCAAGCATTCAAAAACTTGAACTACTAATTTATAACGCAAAACAATCCCGCATCAAAAAACATAACGTGGTGCGGGATTGTTATTTGTAAATAATTTAAAAAAGAAATTAGCTTTGTTGCGAAACTTTCTCGAAAGTTGAATTTGCAAAACTTTCTACAATCATTTCGCGGGCTTGTTCCAAGGTAAGCCCTCGCGAACGCATATAGAAAAACTGTTCCTTGTCTGGCTCTGCAACGGTACAACCATGTGAACACATAACATCGTTTGCAGAAATTTCCAAAATTGGCGATGCCTGAGCTTTTGCATCTTTGCTCAACAACAATGAACGACAACTTTGATATGCTTCTGTTTTTTGTGCCTGTTCACAAACATCAACAAGACCTGTAAATGCGATAGCGGAAGAATCGTTCAAAGCAGCTTTTACGGCTAAATTACTCTTAGCTCCTTCAACAGAATGTATTTGCTTTGTACGCAAGTCGGCTGTAATTGAACCTGATGTTTTCAAGAATACTCTACTATCGACATTAGCTCGACTTCCGTTGAGATAAAAATTGCGTTCACTTCTGGAATGCGACAAGCCTTCTTGAGACATAGCATCGACAACTTCAGCACTTTCTGCAAGAGTAAAATCTTCTCGTTCAAACATCAATGCAGACTTTTCTGAATATTTATGTTGAGAATATATCAACCTAGCTCCTTCTTGCAATTCAAAACCAAAACGTGCAGAACTTAATGAACCCCCAAAGGTCAATGAAGTTTTATCTAAACGCAATTTTGAATTTTTCTCTAACAAGAAAAACACTCCGCACGCACTAATGTGCATTTTTGAAACAACCGCTATATCTATATTTGCCTCTACATTTTCATGCACTCTAACAAACACTCCATACTCTGCACGAGATGCCTGAAATACATCTAACTTACCTGATGCAGATGAAAAGAATTTTTCGAGAATACTTGAATATGAATTAAACGCATCAGTCATCGGGATTACATCTACACCATCGATTTTTTCAGCACTCATCAACTGCCCATCTGCCAACAATATTTTAGCCGAGGCAATTTCAATTTCTTTGAGTCTTACACTAGCACTCTTTTCTTCTACTGGAGGATTAGATGATGAAAAAAATGGGAATAAACCATCTACACCCCACGCATTTAAATCGGCAAAACGCCAATACTCATCTTTCTTATGCGGAAATGCAATTTCAGCAAAACGAACTTTAGCCAAATCTGTAATATTTTTAATGCTCATCCTACCGACCCTTCCATTTGAAGTTCAATCAAACGCTTCAACTCAACAGAATATTCCATTGGGAATTCTTTTACTAAGTCGTTAACAAAACCATTTACTGCCAAACTTACAGCCTCAGTTTCTGACAAGCCACGTTGACGCATATAGAAAATCTGCTCTTCATTGAGCTTTGAGACACTAGCTTCATGTTGAATACTATTGCCTTCGCCTG
>JAGAOA010000063.1 GCA_017623955.1 Opitutales bacterium | reverse complement strand
TGTTCTTGGTTTTGAAATTAATCCTCAAACCTGCACAATAACAAAGCAAGTTTTAGACGATGCAAAGAAATTTCCAAGCTCTGATGTGCAAGCAGAATCTCATTTAATATGTGGAGATAGTCTTTCTTTGGATTATAAAGAAGAACTTCAGAAATTTGGGATTTCAACGGTTCAATTAGTTATATTGCATCCTCCCTATTGGGATATTATTAACTTTGGACCAGATCAAAATAATTTAAGTAATGCGAAAACTTTACAAGAGTTTCTAGATAAATTTCAAATAATTGTCCGAAAATCCGTAGAGGTACTTGAAAAAGGACGATATATAGCTATTGTAATCGCTGATAAATTGCAAATAGCGAGCTTGTTCCATTAGGTTTTTACACTATGCGGGTCGCTCAAAAAGAGAAACTAAAATTAAAATCTATTATAGTTAAAAATTTTGATACAACAAAAGGCAAACAAAATCAACAAGCCCTGTGGAGATATAGAGCATTGGTTAATGGCCTTTATCTATTCAAGCATGAATATATTTTCCTTTTTAAAAAATAGTCTAATTAAAATACGACTTCATAAACAACTACACAGAACTACTCAACAAAGTTATGAAAGATTGATAAAAAGCTTGCCTTTCGTTAGAAAAGTCCGACTTCCTTGCTTTAGAAGAATTTTATTCGGACTAAATTAATAGACTTTTGTTTTTGGTTATTTTCCGCCACAACTCAACTAATCGTTTAGTTATACCGGAAAATAATACAAATGGTTGGAAAGTTTGTTTACGAAGTAGAATTTCATTTCTTTTAAAATTTTGGACTGAGGTGTTAAACTTTTGGAGTTGGACTTTTTGGATCCATGATTTATTTGCAAGATAGACACCTTTTCGAGTCTCGAGAATTTATCGAGTGTTTGCTCGATTTAAGTTATCGGCATCATGGTTGTTAAACTTCTTACAATACCGACCATTTTAAAGATCGCAATTTTACAAGGATTGCGGTCCTTTTATTTGATAAATAAAGGGTTGCACGCCCATATGTTATTTTTTTTAGTTGCGACAAGTTGCGACAAATAAAGCTTGTAAAATTTATAAGTTTTTATTCATTATGAAACGCAAAATATCCGAAGTTTTTATCAACAGTGTATCGCGCCAGATGGTTTGAAAGTTTTTGCCAGACGTTTGACGGTATGAATGTATCGCGCCAGATGATTTGAGAGTTTTTGCCAGACGTTTGACGGGTATCAAGTTTTTAACACTAAATTTTTATCGCGATTTTCCTTCAAATTGCAAAGCCCTTGCAAGTGTATTGCAAAGGGCTTTTATATTATTTTTTAAGTGAATCTGTCGACTGTCTCATATTTAGAGTAAACGTGTCGATTTGATATTCTATCAATTATGCTTTTGTTGTATCATCTGAGGTAAATCGAGGGCTTTTATATCAAAAACACTCAATACTTTTTAACAAGGAGGCCAACCTAGTGTTGTTCCACCCAAAATATGTATATGCATATGCGGTACAGTTTCTCCCGCATCTTTTCCATTATTAATTACAACTCTAAATCCATTCTCTAATCCACATTTTTCTGCTACTTTAGGAACTGTAAGCATTAAGTGCGCCAACGTTTCACTATCCGATTGTTCCGCTTTTGATAATCTTTGTATTGGTTTTTTAGGAAACAGCAACACGTGTACTGGAGCTTGTGGATTAATATCATTTATTGCGGCACATACATCATCTTGATATATTATTGTTGCAGGAATTTCACCATCTATAATTTTTTCAAAAAGTGTTTTCATACATTATGTATCTTCAAAAATTATTTTTGTTTTTCAAATAAAAAAAACCTCGATTGAGGGAAAACTTTTACGATACCGCATAACATAAGATTCTGCCATCTCTAAGTCTTCTGCCTTTTGTTGTCGCATATTTTTTGTACGTCTTTTCCCTTGAGGCAACTCTGAAAGCCCGTTTATTACAAGAATAGCACTAGGGTATCCTGATAGGCGTTTCATTGCAGAAGAAATTATAACGATAGCAAAAAGTGGATCAAAATATCCACTTGAAAAATCAATAAATTCCAGCTTTGCAGACGGATTATATATCGCTATTGCTCGATGTGCAAATTCTTCTAGTGATACTTTTGTACCATCTTTTAAGGCTTTATTTATTCCAGCTGTTGCGTTTGCAAAAATCTCATTTGAAATTGGCGATATTGCGGCCAATAGAGAATTTAACATTCTAATTTTATCATTTTTAGAAATCATAATAAGTTTTGCTGGGTATCTTGCGAGGTTTTTGAATATTTCAATAACCATTCTAATGTTACATTTTCAAACCCTTCAAATGAACATATTTTTATCAAGATTAAAGCACTTGCTATTGCATCAAATAACGCGCAATGCCACTTTCTTCGGTTTGTCGGACAGTACTTTTCTGCTTCTTTATAAAGCTCTTCTTCTAGATTTAATGATTTTATTACATCGGCAAGCTTTGCGGATTTTAACTTAAAAAGGGTTTTTGCTAATGTACATGTGTCGATATATGGTGCCCACGTAGTAGTTTGTGTATTTGTGAGTGGATTTATTCCTATTGGTGCAACGGGGAGAGCATCGCGCAACATAGTATCTTCTGCAACTGCATTATGTGCAGAAAAAATTCCACAATTACGCATATCGCAAAAGTGTTGTAGATGTGCTTCAAATGGAGGAAATTTACTTGCCGATGATGTCGTTATATCGAAAATATTTGAGTCGGCAACAGGTATGTTTGATTTTGGAGCACAGATACTTGTTGACGTTGTCACAATTTTACCTCCAAATATTTTAGCAACGCCATATTCTACTATTCCGATTTTACGAGATCCTTCAAAATCTATAACAAATATCGGAATTTTTATGTTTTTCATCTTGCTCATTTTTTTTTCTGTGTAAATATTAGGAACATGGATACTGAAAGTTTCAAGATTTTTATTAATGAATTAGCAGATATTAGCGGAAAATATATTGCAGAGTCTTTTGGCAAAAATATTGATGTCGATTTTAAAAACGATAAATCTCCGGTTACTGAAATCGATAGAAATACAGAATTGATGTTGCGCGAACATATACAAAAAAAATTCCCTTCACACGGTATAATTGGGGAGGAATTTGGAAATGTCAATGAAGATGCAGAGTTTGTTTGGGTTTTAGATCCAATAGATGGAACAAAATCATTCATTACAAAAGTTCCTTTGTTTGGAACGTTGATAGGTCTACAATATTGTGGTAAGCCTATCGTTGGAGCTATAGATCAACCAATTCTAAAAGAACGCATTGTAGGAGATTGTAAAACATGTACGTTTAATGGCAAGATTGTTAAAACATCTAATTGTACTTCGCTTGACGGCATAACATTGTTGACATCTGATAGCCGTTATTGTGCCGACTTACATGGAGCAAAAGCATGGAAAACTCTTGAAAATAAAGCTGCTATTTCTAGAACTTGGGGCGATTGTTATGGTTATATGCTTTTGTGTAGAGGCTTGGCACATGTAGCTTGCGATGCTCTTTTAGAAGTATGGGATTTTGTTGCTCTGTTACCTGCATTACAAGGGGCAGGTGCAACCTTCTCCGATTGGAGTGGTGGCAACAACATTGGTCATAATGGAGGTTTGATTGCATCGTGTACTCCAGAACTTCACAAACAGGTTTTAGATTTAGTAAAAAACAATCAATAATATTCTCAAAAAACATCTTATATTGCTTGAAATTTTAGACAGAGTTGTTTTTACTGTTCTCATTACTATGTGATTGTTTTTTTATGATAATTGCGGGTTATAATTTTAACAAAAAAATTTATGGGAAATTTAAAAAATATAGTTTGGTTATGTCAGGCAGGATTTTTGTTTGAGCTTGATAGTGTTCGTATCGTAGTTGATCCTTATTTGACAAATTCGTGCGGAAAACCTCGTGGTAGATTTGACAGAATGGTGCCAGCTCCAGTTTCTTTTGAAGCATTGAAGCCAGATTATGTGTTTTTCTCGCATGATCATCGCGATCATTATGACGACGAAACCGTACCAGTGCTTTATAAAATGTACGAAAATTGTTTTTTTGCTGGTCCAATTAGTACTTGTGAGCATTTTAAAACTCAAGGATTCAATTCTTTAAAGTTTCAGACTTTGGCAAAAAATAATTCTTATGATTTTAATAGCTTTAAAGTATATCCTACAACAGCTTATCATTCAGATCCACATGCGTTGGGCTATGTGTTTGATTTTGGTGGTAAAAAAGTATACTTTAGCGGTGATTCTGAATATACTGAAACACTTTCAGCCGATATCAAGCAGGTCTCTGGCGATGATATAGATATGGTATTTGTAGTTATAAATGGCAAGCTCGGAAATATGAATTGGCAACAGGCGGTAAAGTTAGTTTCGCAGTTGAAACCACGTATTGCAGTGCCTATGCATTATGGTTTATTTGCTGAAAATACCGAAGATCCAATTCCTTTTAAAAACGAAGTTGAAAAGCTTGGTGTAAAATGTGTTTTGCCTGAAGCTGGAAAAAATCTAAAATTTGTGTAATTTTGCAAAAAAATAACTTGTCAAAATTCTTACTATTAATTCAATGAAAAAAATGGAACGTTTAGCTTTAATATCGGTTAGTGATAAAACTGGCATTGTAGAATTTGCGAAAGAATTGGTTGAGAAATTCAACTATACAATTCTTTCCACAGGTGGTACTGCAAAACTTCTTGCAAGTAGCGGTATTCAGTGTACGGAAGTTAGCGATTATACTGGTTTCCCTGAAATGATGGATGGTCGTGTAAAGACACTTCATCCAAAAATTCACGGAGGTCTTCTTTGCTTGCGTGCCAATGCAGATCATATGAAGCAAGCCACTGATAATAATATCAATATGATTGATTTGGTTGTTGTAAATCTCTATCCGTTTGAAGCTACTGTTGCAAAGCCTAATTGTACTTTAGAAGATGCTATTGAAAACATTGACATTGGAGGTCCGTCAATGTTGCGTTCTGCCGCAAAAAATCATTTAGATGTAACAGTTGTTTGCGATAGTTCTGATTATAAAGCAGTTTTAGATGCTACTGCTCAAGGTGGAGAACAGCTTTTGGCTTTGCGTAAAAAATTGGCACTTAAAGTTTATCAACGTACAAGTGCTTACGATGCTGCAATCGCTACATATCTAAATAAAAATTATAATGATGGAGCTTTACCTGAAACACTAAACATTGGCTTGCCTTTGGTTCAAACAATGCGATATGGTGAAAATCCTCATCAGCAAGCGGCTTTATATGGCGATTTTAACAAGTATTTTCGTCAGTTGCATGGTAAGGAGTTGTCGTACAATAACATCATAGATATTACAGCAGCCGCCGACTTAATTTCGGAATTTGAAAAGCCAACAGTTGCTATCTTGAAACATACAAATCCATGTGGCGTTGCTAGTTGCGATAATTTGGTTGAGGCATGGAATCAGGCTTTTGCTACCGATACACAAGCCCCATTTGGTGGTATTATTGTTGTAAACAGAAAGCTTGAAGCAGACTTGGCAACTATTATTGCACAGATATTCTCAGAGGTTATCATAGCTCCAGAATTTAGCGATGATGCTTTGGAAATTTTAACAAAGAAAAAGAACTTACGCTTGATGATTTCGACATATAAAGCATCTGAAAAACTTCAAGTAAAGAGCGTTGTCGGAGGTTTGTTAGCCCAGACATCTGATTCTATTGAAGAATTGAAAGCTAATATGAAAGTTGTTACAAAGCGTCAGCCAACAGAAGATGAATGGAATGCAATGTTGTTTGGCTGGAAGGTTGTAAAACACGTAAAGAGTAATGCTATAGTTTATGCAGGTTGCGAAAGAACTTTAGGTGTAGGTGCAGGGCAGATGTCGCGTGTTGATAGTTCGCAGATTGCAGTATGGAAAGCTCAACAAGCAGGATTGTCGCTCAATGGTAGTGTTGTTGCTAGCGATGCATTTTTCCCTTTTGCAGATGGATTAGTTGCAGCCGCTAAAGCTGGAGCAACTGCCGCTATTCAACCTGGAGGTTCAGTTCGCGACGAAGAAGTTATTAAAGCAGCCGATGAAAATAATATGACGATGGTTTTTACTTCGGTTCGTCATTTTAGACACTAGAAATGTTGTTTTACGGAAATAGCATAATTGAAAAACGAAAATCGATAGCAGCTTTGATAGTTGCTATCGTGGTTGTTTTGTATATGCTTTCTGTCGGCGGATGTGATTTTGTTAGTGAAGATAATATAGTTAAAGAAGAAAATGAACCTCATTTTGTGAGAGGTAGAGAAGAGTTGAGCAGAGGAAATCCTCAAGAAGCAATGATAGCATTCTTGAAGGTCGTTGAAAAGCGTAAAGATGCCCCAGAATCTCATTTGGAGTTGGGTCGTTTATACTTAAATGAAATGAAAGATTATGTTTTTGCAATTTATCATTTCAGAAAGTTTTTAGAATTGTGCCCAAATTCTCCAATGTCTATGCAAGTACGTCAGTTGATTGATACAGCAAGAAAAGGTTATGCAGCATCATTACCAGAAAGCCCATTTGAAAATAATTTGCCCAAAATTGAACTGGAGGAGATGTATAACAAACTCCAAAAGGAGAATTTAGAATTGAAGCAAAAGTTAGCCAATGCTATAGAACGTTTAGATAGTTTAGCATTAGTAACATCAAAACAGTCAAAGGTTTCAGTTGTAGAAAAAAGGCAAACTACTAATAATATACCTAAGGCAAGTAATACCACAAAACCTACTACTAATCAAGTTGTTGTTGCTAGAGATATTCCGTCATCTTATGTGGTACAACCTGGCGATACTTTGAGTAGTATTAGTAAACGTTTCTATGGTTCGTCAAGACGTTGGAAAGATATATTTAGATCTAATAGAGATAGACTTGTATCGCCAGAATCTGTGCGTCCTGGACAGACTTTGCGTTTGCCTCGTTAATATTGTCGTAAATATTCTACTGATATTTCTAAATGTGGAATTTCGTTAGGGTGAATTATATATCCTTCGTATTCAGGGCAGTATGCAAATAATGGCATATTGCCCATTGTTATATCGAACCATGAAATAATTTTTTTATCGTCATCTGGTTTTTTTGTAGAAACGTTAATTGCGTGCCAGTTAAATTCAAAGTCTATTTTGTATCCAATTTCCATATCTTCAAATAAAGTTTCACTTGTGTAATTATGCTTAAAATATGGACCAGAAATTATAAATTTTGCAAAGTCACAATTTGCTACTAGAAAAGGTCTATTACCTCTTATATTGCGATTTTCTGATGGCATAGAACATACACAATTATCAGATATGGTATCGCAATAAAATTGTTCATAAAGATCCATAGGTAAGCCTATATTTGAACTTGATAAAGTTACTTGTGCAAAAATATCAATTCTAATTCCACATATCGACCAGTAGTTAAAAATTCCATTTTTAGCACTTAACCAACAAATATTTTCAGCATCTGAAATTGTTGGTTTTAATCTAAGATCTTCTATAGACATAGGTAGTAAATTAAAAAAATATTCACTCATATTATATGTGGAGTTGTTGTTATTATTTTGGCTTTGGCAAGCATTCCGTTGATGCAAACATATGTTTCTGTAAATTTGGCACTCTCACCTGTTTGTAAATCATTTGAATTTATATCAATAATTTTATTTTCATTTCCTATAACAAGTCTTGAATAATTTGTTGATATTTCTTCCGATAGGCTATTTGCAGTTTTTCCACCTAGTATTACAGTATTTGCTGATATTGTTCCAGTGTCGTTTTTTAAGGTTAAGGTTGTTAATTTTCTAGAGCGATTAATTCTAAAAAGTTCAGAAATATCATCTGGATATAAATGTTTAGGTGGTCCAAATTTCACTTTCAATGTATTTGAAAATAAATCTTCTTCTACATAATATGTTGGCGATGGATTAGATATTTTTGTATTTTTTTCAAATATAGAAATTCTTTTGCCAAAATAATCCTCAGCTTTTGCATTTAATATTTGAATTTCGCCATCATATTCAAGAGAATTCACAGCATCGTAAATAGCTTTAGCTAGTCCTGTTGGAGCTTGTTCAGCTCTTTCATTTGGTACAAAAACAGTATATGTTCCAGATGATGCTGATGTAGTTGCCATCTTTATAGAAATGACTTTTGTTATTTCAGAACCATATTCGTCTTGATAAGAAAATTCGCCAGTAATGGTATCGTATTCTGCATTTAAATTCATAGAGTCTGTTATAGTGCCTTCTACAAGCTCATTAGATAGTTTTCCTAATCGTGATGTTTGTAGAATTTCAAAATCATCAAGTTCAGCTAATATAGCTACGTGATTTTTCCACCATTGCTTGGATTCTTCTCGTATAGATTGTGTTTTTATTACATTTTGTTGTGAAGTGCTTTTATATCCAGCAAGTTCTACATTCATAACCATTTTTTTCTTAATTGGAGTAGTTGTTGTTATTTCTTGTGGATAAATATCTTCAAACAAGTCTAGATAAGTATTGTCATCTTGAAAATTAAGACGTTCGTATTTTATTTCTACCGCATCAATAACTAAATCATCTCTACGATTAGCCCAATACGATTTTATATTTCCAGACATAGCATCTATATTGATTTCGCTTATTGATGAACGTTTCTTTATATTTATTGAAGGTGTGTTGTTTCCAGAGTAATCAAACCATAGCAAACATGTTGGAGACCATCTTAGTATTTTGCAAAGAGCATTAGCACAGCTAATATCTATACATTCATCAAAAAGTAAATCACCATCTATATCTATTTCTCCAATTTTCAAATCAGCTCCTTGTGCTATTGCATAGTTTAATATTTCTTTGGCTGTATCATTTATAGACATCTTACTTCCATTTGATGTAGCGCCTAAAACAACTTTGCTTCTAAATTTTTTACTCAACACATTGTTTTTTATTACATATACAGGTTGTTGAAAAATTATTTGCGACAACTCATCAAATGCGTTTTTTACTATAATTTTTTTTGTATTTGTCTTGTGCGAATGTTCATTTGTTACTTGAACTATTTTTCCTTTAAAGCGTCTACACGTTCCTTCCCAAAGTTCAATAATGTCGCCGTAATTATATGAAATATTACAATTATTAGGAACTTGTATTATCAATTCGTCGCACGATAAATTTTTGCGTTTTATAAAAGCAGATAGTACATTTAGTTCTTTTAAGGGAAAAATATTGTCGTTTATTTTTATAGATGTCATTTATGTATTTGAATTTGTAGTTTTTATTTGTTCTGTCAGTTCAGATATTTTGTCTTCTAGCTTATCTAATTCATGTTCTAGTTTTGATATACTATTTTGTAGTTGTTTTATTGCATTTTCTGTTTCTTGTTGAAGATCTGATATTGCGGTGTTATTCATTTTATTATTCCTGTAAATTCATATTTTGTTATTGTTGAAAGTGGGCAAAGAGTGATATTAACTTTGGCTAATATTGCGTTTTCTAATGTCAGAAATGTAGATTTAGAAAATGATTCTTTTAGAATTAAATTTGCCGAAGTTTTTTTGTTTAATTCTAAATAGTGATTAATTGCGAATTTTATAGCCTCATATTCAGATTGATGTGTGCGTTCTATTTCAAATATTAATGTAGATAAAAAGTTTGCGTTTTGAGTTACCAATGCATTTGTAGAATTAATTGCATAATCGTAAGATACTAAATTCTTGCCATTTGTTTGAAACGATTTTAGTGGTTGCTCTCCTGAATTAAGTTCTATTGTATCATATAGTATTTTCATATTTTTACCCCATTAATAATAAAATTTATAGTAGCAATTTCTTGACTATTTTTAGATGTAATTTCTATAGGATTTTCTTTAGCTAATAGAATTTTGCCGATGTTATTTTTTGTTGATATTTTAAAATTATGTAATTTTTTACATAAAGTTTCGCAGTAATATAAAATAGATTTTTCCATATTTTTATATGATGAAATTTGTACTATTATTTTTATTTCAACCTTGTCAAATACTGGATAATCTGCGTTGTTAATGGTAGATATTGGCAATGGTCGCATTACTATAATTTTACCAAAACTTTTTGTTTGTATAGGATGTTTATCTATAACATCAGCTAGAACGCTTATATCAGATAATTCAATGTATTCTGAGATTTCATCTTTAATGTGTTGTTGTATTTTTTCAAGTTCCGACATTAAAAGTCCTCCAAAGTCTTTGTTAGTCTAGATCTAACACCGTGTGAAATTGTGTGTTTTCTTGCTGTTTTTATTGCGTTAGTTGGTATACTTATAGGTAATTTGCCAGTTGCAACTCGCGATAAGATTTCTTTAGAATCTTCTATTGCTCTTATTTGAGCTTGACTTAATTCGATAGCTGGAATTCTAACGTGTAATGATTCTATTGCTAGACGCAACGCACATTCTTTTAATTCAGGTGGAATTCTTGCATAGTCTATATCTAGCATATTAACTCCACTTGCTGCTATTTCCGCGCGAATTCTTGAAACAACGAGTTCTATAATATTTGTACATATAGATGTGTTTGCTGTTTTAATTGCTTCTGCTTTTAGTAAATCTAATTGGGTCTTGTTTAGAGCAATTTGTAAATCCTGTTCTGTTATTTTTATCCATTGTGTAGCCATAATGAATTTTGTGCGGACGGTATATTATTACCGTCCGCATTTATATTATACTCCTTCCTTTACGTTTATTTTTCTTACTCCTAGATTACTTGTAGCAACAATACTTGAATAGTGTTCAACAGTAATATCTGTATATTTGGCAGTTTCATCGCAATAAACTCTAAAAGCACTACCTTCTTCCATTGGTGTGTAAAATCGTTTTAGATTTGATGGTTCATCTTTAGAAATGGAGTTTTGTGCGAAAAACGCATATAGATTTTTGCCTGCAATTTGTGCTTTCATTGTTGGT
>JAGAOA010000062.1 GCA_017623955.1 Opitutales bacterium | reverse complement strand
TACCAAACGGATTTCCATTTGCTGTGCTTACAGTTACGTTATTTACTCGTAAATAGCCATCTTTTGATGGTTTTTCAGATACGTCTTCAATTAAATAACCAATGATGTTGTCTCCAGCACTGCCATCATAACTGTAAGATATATCATCAGTGTAATGGTCATGCGTGGTTATGTATGCACGTGTATCAAAATGTTCGTCTTTGCCATTTTGTACTACGCGATTGATAATTTTTGCTATTGCTATTGCGGAGTCTATGGCAGTTGTAACAACAACCATAGTTTGTGCATAAGCAAGCGTAGTTGAAAGTAACAATCCTCCCGATATAAGTGTTATGATTCTTCTCATTTTTGTTTTTCCTTTAATAGACTTTTCTTTGATTTAAGCCCTAAAAGTATACTAATTTTTCGCATAAAATACAAGAAATTTATGTAAAAAAAACGGGGAAATTGTACAAAAATACCCCATTTTTTTCTGATTTCTTATGCAAGATATTTTATCTCAGTTATGATATAAAAAGAGGATATATATTAACGCATCCAACCTTCAATTATGAGAATGATAATTAAACTTTTTATCAATGAAAGATATAATTATATGAAACAAATATGCAATAACTGTTAATATAGCACCTATAAACAAAACAGAACCTACATAATTATATAAAAAAAGGTCTTATGTTTTTGTTTGGAATTATATCTGTTAAATATGTGCTAAGTACAAAGATAGTGTCAATTACAATTTAGGTTGGAAAAATTTTGCATATTAAAGGCTTCTCAAACGTTAGAGAGCGGATATTTTTTTTGAAAAAAAGTAAAAAATAAGTCGAAAATAGTTGCAAAAAACAAATTATTTTAAGAGAATACACCTAAATAGTTTTTTAATACACACAGACATGGAAGAAATAAAAAATTCAAATACATGGGATTTCTCTGCATACGAGCCAAAACGCGAAAATTTAGTTCCCGCTTTGCAAGATGTTCAGGAGAAAGATGGATATATTTCTGAAGCCGCAGTTTCTGCTCTATCTGAATACTTTTCAATTAGCCGAAGTGATATATTTTCTGTCTGCAGTTTTTACGCACAGTTTAAATTCAAAAAACCTGGTAAGCATATAATTAAAGTTTGCAAGGGAACAGCTTGTCACGTTCGTGGCTCTGGGTCGTTGTTGGCTGCATTAGAAGAACGTCTTGGTATAAAAGAAGGCGAAACAACAGCCGATGGTTTAATAAGCCTTGAACGCGTTGCATGCTTGGGTGCATGTGCGTTGGCTCCAGCGATTGTTGTAGACGATAAAGTATATGGCAGGGTAACGCTTGCTCAACTTAAAAAAATTTTAGAAGGGCTCAAATAATATGACAAATTTAGAAACTTTGAGAAAATCTGCAGAAATACAATGGGCAGATTTTACTTCTAATAAGAAGGCTCGCGTAATGGTAGGTGCTGCCACTTGTGGTTTAGCTGCTGGGGCAGGTTCTGTAATTGATGAATTTAAAAAACAACTTGCTGATGCTGGTATTGCTGATAAAGTCGAGCTTGTAGAGACCGGTTGTATTGGTCTTTGTTATGCAGAACCTCTTGTTGAAGTTCGCAGTCAGGGACAACCATCAGTTTTGTATTCAAAAGTATCGCCAAGCGATGTTGCTAAGATTGTTTCGGAACATCTCATTGGAGGAAGTCCTGTAAAGACTAAGGCTGAAGCCGTTATGGCTGATGAAGAATTTGAGGGTATTGCTCCTTTCAAAAATCATCCAATGATTTCTTTGCAAAAGAGAATTGTTTTGCGTAATTGTGGCGTTATTGATCCTACAAGTTTAAATCATTATTTGGCTCGTGGTGGCTATAAGGGGTTAGAGAGGGCAATGGTGTTAGGCTCTGACGGTATTATCGACGATATGAATCTTAGCGGTATTCGTGGTCGCGGTGGTGCTGGTTTCCCAACTGGTGTAAAGTGGAGCTTTGCAAAAGCATCGCAAAACGATACAAAATATCTCATTTGTAATGCCGATGAAGGCGATCCTGGTGCGTTTATGGATAGGGCCGTTTTAGAAGGCGATCCACATTCAGTTATAGAGGGTATGATTATTGCAGGCATGGCAATAGGTGCAAATTATGGTTACATATATGTACGCAGTGAATATCCTCTTGCAATCGAGCGTTTACGCAATGCGATAAAGCAAGCTGAAGAAGTTGGTATATTGAAGAATAAAGATGGTTTTTATTTTGAAATAAAAATCAAAAAGGGTGCAGGGGCGTTTGTGTGTGGCGAAGAAACATCGCTTATGGCATCTATTGAAGGTGTGCGTGCAATGCCACGTCCTAAGCCTCCGTTCCCTGCAAATAGTGGTTTATTTAAGAAACCAACAAACATAAATAACGTTGAAACGTTGGCAGCTGTTTCAAGCATATTGCGTGAAGGTGGTGCGGAATATGCAAAATTAGGAACTGAGAAGAGTAAGGGAACAAAAACATTCTCTTTGGCAGGTAAGATTTCAAGAACAGGCCTTATTGAAGTTGAAATTGGTACACCTTTGCGTGATATTATCGAAAAAATTGGCGGAGGATGTCCAGATGGCAAAAAATTTAAAGCAGTTCAAGCTGGTGGTCCATCGGGTGGTTGTTTGAAGGCTGAACACTTAGATACTCCAGTAGATTATGAATCTTTAATGGCTTTAGGTGCTATTATCGGTTCTGGTGGTATGGTAGTAATGAACGAAGATTCTTGTATGGTAGAAGTTGCAAAGTTCTTTTTGGGATTTACTGGCAATGAATCTTGTGGTAAGTGCGTTCCATGCAGAATGGGTACTCAGCACGCATTAGCAATACTTGAAAAAATAACATCAGGCAAGGGGGAACTTGCAGATATTGAACGTTTGGAAAAAATTTGTATGACAATGAAGCAATCTTCCTTGTGTGGATTAGGGCAGACG
>JAGAOA010000008.1 GCA_017623955.1 Opitutales bacterium | reverse complement strand
ATTGGTTCTGCTGCATTGACTGCGTTAGCTTTGTTAGCATCGTATGTTGAAGAGTTGCGTATTGGTTTGATGCGTATTGCTGATCAGCCAAATTTATCGGAATATGCTTCATCTGTTGTTGAAAAATTAGGCAAAGTTGAAGGTGGTATTCAAGGGGCTTCATTATTAGATTTTATGAGTGTTTATGGGGTAACCCTAATGAACCCAAAGGTATTATTGGGTATGTTTATAGGTTCAATGATGTCGTTCTTATTCTGCGGTTTGACAATGAATGCGGTTGGTAGAGCTGCAAATCAGATGGTAAATGAAGTACGTCGACAATTCCGTGAAAACCTCGGTATAATGCAAGGTACTTCTGATCCAGATTATGCACGCTGTGTTGAAATTTCAACAAAAGCAGCACAAAAGGAAATGTTATTCCCATCGTTATTGGCAGTTGCTACACCAGTAATTACTGGTTTAGTATTTGGTGTAGCTGGTGTTATGGGCTTACTGGGTGGCGCATTGGCAACAGGCTTTATTTTAGCTATTTTTATGGCTAATAGTGGTGGGGCTTGGGATAACGCTAAGAAGTTTATTGAACAAGACAACTTTGGCGGAAAGGGCTCTGAAGCTCACAAAGCTGCTGTTATCGGCGATACAGTTGGCGACCCATTCAAAGATACATCTGGTCCTTCATTGAATATTCTCATTAAGCTAATGAGTATGGTAGCTATTGTAATGGCTGGTGTGACAGTATCGTACTCATTGCTATAAGATAAGAATATAGTTCAGATTTATAGTAACAAAAAACAAGCAGTTCTTCAAAAGGGACTGCTTGTTTTTTTATCTTATTAGAAAGTGAAATCTGTTAAGCAAATGAATTTATGTAGTCTATTGTTTTTTCTGTGGCACCTTCATTTTCTTTATGCCATGCTATTGCACATTTTTTCATTCTATCTGTATCGATTTTATTTTCAGCAAGCTCTATGAGTTGTTTTATTGCTTCTTCTCTAGAGAAAACACGACGCGAGGCACCAGCTCTTTCAAGACTTTGGCATATAAGTTTAAAGTTTGTCATATTATTACCATAGACCATTGGAACACCTGCAGCTGCAGCATCGATTGGAGATTGCCCTCCATTATGATTGAACAAACTTTTACCTATAAAGGCTAAGTCCGCAACTGCGGTAAACATTCGCAATTCTCCAGTTGTGTCGGCTAGGTATATGAGATTATTAACATTTGCTTGCTTTTGTTCTGTACGTACACAATGAGCGAAGTTAGCTATTTCTGGCTTTATTTCATTGCGTCGTTCTGCATGACGTGGTACCAACAAAAGACGGCAGTCGATTCCTTTTTCTCGCAATAATTGCATTGTTTCAACAAGCATTTTTTCTTCGCCTTGCCATGTCGATGAACCTAAAAGAACAAAAGAGTCTTTATCAAAGCCCATTTCTAATTTTAAGTTTTGTTTATCTTGCTCAGTTACATTTGATGTAGCGGTATCGAACTTTATGTTACCTGTCAATACAAGCTTTTCTTTATCTATACCTAGCTTTTGAAAGCGTTTTAAATCTGGTTCATTGGAAACGCAGATTTTTGTAAATTTGTTGAACATTCTTCTAGCAAACATTGAAATTTTTGCATATCTACAATAACTTCTGTCGGAAATTCTTGCGTTAATCAAGAAGGTTGGAATATTTCTAGATTTTGCTTGATGAAGATGTTCTGGCCATATTTCGCCCTCTGTAAGAATGGCGATGTCTGGCTTTATTGTATTCCATGTTTTGCGACTGAACAACCAAAAATCGATAGGAAATATAGCCGATGCAAAGCAATCGTTTTTATATTTATTTTTCAGAAGTGCGTATGCTGTACTTGTTGTTGTTGTAACAAGAACTTGATATTTACCTGTTTCTTCAAGCTTTTTTACCATTGGCATAACGGCATCGACTTCGCCCACGCTTACAGCTTGTAACCATATACGTTTAACGCCCTCTTTCTTTTGGGGTAGAGAAGGCATAAATCCTAATCTATGCGAGAAGTCTTTTGCATAGCCTCCGCGTTTGAGCATACGCAATGCATAATATGGAAACATTACTGCGAACGCCGGTACAAACAGTATTCGATATAACCAAATCATATATTCAGTTTTAGATACTAATCTATTTTTTCAAATACTATTACTGTATTTGCTCCACCGAAACCACTACTCAATGAGACCGCAATTTGAGGTGCAGTCATTTTTGTTTTCATTAGGATATTTAACCCTTGTGTTTCTTCGTCTAATTCCGTTATATGAGCTGATGCAGGGGTAAAGCCTTCTTTTATAGCTAAGGCACAGAAGGCTGCTTCCATTACTCCTGCTAGAGACAATCCGTGTCCTGTAATGGCTTTTGTACTACTAATGTCGGCTTTTGCATTTTCGCCGAAGACTTTTTTTATGGCTTTTAGTTCTGCTCTATCGCCTATTGGTGTTGAAGTTGCGTGTGCATTGATATATTCTACCTGTTGTGGTTGTATATTAGCAGACTGCAATGCTCTTGTTACTGCATTTACAACACCATCACCTTGTGGATGTGGAATTGCTACATTATAACCATCGCTAGCTTGTCCCCATCCACGAATACGAGCATAAATTTTAGCACCACGTGCCTTTGCCATTTCCTCTTCTTCAACGACCATTACAACTCCTCCGCCACAACCGACAAAACCATTGCGGTTTTTATCGAATGGACGAGATGCTGTTTCTGGATCATCACTTGTGCTCAAGGCTCTCATTCCTGCAAATGGCAACAGTGTTCTATAATCGCCATCTTCGCCTCCTACAACAAACATACGTTTGTGTCTGCCAAGAGCAATTTCATCAAAAGCATATCCCAACTCATGAGAACTACTTGCACATGCTGAAACAAAACCACAACTTGCTCCTTTGATTTTGAAAGCTGATACCAAGTTGAACGATAATGTGCCTGCTATATAACTTACAATACCAAATGGATTTGCTCTACTTACATGACTTGCATCTAATTTTTTCATTCCTTCGTAGAGCATTGTTGTTGAACCAGCTGATGCAGTAAACATACCTGTATCGACATTTGAGACATCTTCATCGGTCAAGTTTGCGTCTTCAATGGCTTGTTTCATTGCACAGTAGGCGTAGAGACAGTGCGGTGCAAAACCTCTAATAACATCGCGACGTACACGATAATTTTGTGGGTAAATCCAATCTTCTTGATCGGTACTTGATGTATCAAAATCTTTTACTGTTCCAACACATTTAACTGGAATATTATCTGCGGCAAATGGTGGATACAGCACGATTCCATTTTTTAGGTTTATTAGAGCATCTTTAACGCTTTCATAATCGTTGCCGATACTTGTGATAAATCCCAATCCTGTTATTACTGCATTTTTCATTTTATTTTATATAATCGAATGTTAAAGTCATTTCTTCGGCAGATGCCGCTTTTTGTCCATTTACTAGAAGTTTCCCTGCAAATCTTGCTACCGGATGACGCAACTTTTTTACCTTTACGTAAAATTCAAATTCTTCGTTTGGACGACATATACGTTGGCAACGACATCCGTCGGCGGAGATGAAAAATATTTTTGAAGCATCGACTTTGCCAACTAATTCTGGATTATCGCTAGTTAACAGATACAATACTCCTAGTTGACCTAGCGTTTCCAACATTAGTGTTCCTGGAAATACTGGATTGTTTTTAAAGTGTCCTTTGAAGAATACTTCATCCTCTTTGATTTTATACTTTGCGTAGATATTATCTTCTGATATTTCCGCTTCATCTATAAACAAAAAAGGAGGTTGTTGTGGCATTATTGCCAAAATTTCTTCTTTAGTTATTTTTTTTATCTGACTCATAATTTTTCATTCCGTATATAATTGAATAAATTTAAGAAAATTTCAAACGCATTTTTTCTATATTAATGCATTGCGTTTAGCTGCAAAAATCAGTTGCTGGGCAAACCCCGCATAATTTGGAAATTTTTTTGATGCAAAATCTCTGATTTTCTTTGGATTATTTTCTGTTTTATAAAGGTCGCACATAGCTTGGCGTATCCACGTATCGACAGGGAATGCTTCAAAACGAGAACACCCAAAAAGCAAAATACAATCTGCTACTTTGTCACCAATTCCAGACAATGATGTCAGATAGGTTTTGGCTTCGTGATATGGCATTTCTCGCAATGTAAGTGTATCAAATTTATCTGATACTATTTTTTGAGCTGTTTGTTTTAGATATTTTGCCCTAAAGCCCAACTTGCATTCCAAAATTTTATTGATGTCGGCATTAGCCAATGTTTCGAAATTAGGAAGAGTGTAGAAGTCTCCTCCCAAATGATTGCCAAAATTTTGCGACAACAATTTTACACACTGCTTTATTTGGACTATTCGCTTACTTGATGAACATATAAAACAGATTATGGCATCTGATGGATTTTGATGCAATATACGCAGTGTAGGGTATATTTTCAACGCCTTTTGCATATTGTTGTCGCCACTATCTGCCAAACTCTTGCGGATTTTCGCATAGTTTGTATTGCCATCGATGTATTCAGCAAATCTTTTTATGGCGACGTTTTCATCAATGTCTTTCAAAAATGAGACTTCTAGTTTTTTGTTTACTAATCTTGCTCGCGTGGCAATATTTGAAAAAACTCCTTCAAACTCATTCTCATTTTGTGTCGGATACCAAGTAAATGCTTGACCTCCATCGATAGTTTCACGCCAATCATTAGGAGTGAATTCTACTTCTTCTATACGTCGATATTTCCCCCATTTCGCCTTAGAAATCATTTCTTCTTTTTGTCAAAATTAGGCAAGTACAGTGTTGGACGCTTTGAAGCTGGCGTTACTTCTGGACTCGGCGGATTTTCTATTGTCCACAACCACGATTTTTTTTGAGTAATCATTTTGCCATCAGGGGCTTTTACTTCTATTTTCCAAGCTAAAATTTCTTTTTCTAAATTAAGCGCATCTTTGCCTGTAACACCAAGTACCAATTCTCTAAACAAACTAGATGTTTCTGGTATTGTATACGAAAATTTATAGTTCTTATTTGAGTCTTTTGTTTGAAAATACAACAATATTTGAGAGCCTTTTTGTATATTGTATTTGTATGTATTGAACATCACAAAAAAGTACAACCCAGTTCTATCGGTGTTATCTGTTCTAAGAATGAGTTTACCATGACCAAATTCCTTGCCTGTGAAGACTTCATATATTGTTCTAGTTTGATCATCAGTCATAAACTTTGTGTTTACATCGTCTATGAAGTGTGCGTTGCGAAGATTTGAAATTGAGTTGTCGAATTCTTCTTTTTGCAACTGAGCGTTCGTTTGTGTGTCGGACGAACACGCAGTAAGTACGATAAGTGATACAAATAATAATATGCTCTTTAAATATTTCATTTTATCCTATTTTTTATTTCGATATACCCCATTTTTTACGTAGACGCAATTCTAATGGAGAGAATATGACTTTGTCAACCAACAAGCCAATCAAGATAACTGTAAACATTATTCCTATTACTTGATTCATATCTAGCAATTCTCTACCGTAGTGTAGTAGTTGACCCAAGCCAAAGCCAGTCAAGATTGTAACGTAAATTTCGGCTGCCATAAGTGAACGCCATGCAAATGCCCAACCTTGTTTCATTCCTCCTAATATGCTAGGAAACGATGCTGGTAAAATGACGTTGAGCCAAGTATGCAAGCCCTTTGACCCCATTGTACTAGCTGCACGCAGATATATTGGTGGAATGTTTTTAACCCCATGGACTGTTGCTAAAATCATCGACCATACCGTTCCCATTACTACTACAAATAACATTGCAACTTCTGTTTGTCCAAACCACATAATTGCAAGCGGAACCCAACACACACTTGGCAATGCTTGCAAGCCTAATGCCAAGATTCCAATGGTATCGTTAAATACTTTAAAACGGGCGCAGAGCATTCCTGTTGGTATACCTATACACAAACCTATGGCGTACCCCATAAGCAATCTTTTGATTGTTACCCATATGGCTTTCGGCAACGTTGCATCGCATGTGGCGTTCCAGAGATAAACTGCAACATCGCTAGGTGCAGGTAAAGTATGCTTGAAAAATCCCAGTTCTTTTACACACAACTGCCAGACAATTAGTAATCCCAAAAAAGCACCTATTGAGCTAGAAATTCTTATGATATTTTCTTTTTTCATTCTGCAACCTCCTTACCTATACTTTGTTTAAGTGTTGCGGTAATTGTACTTGCGTATGAAGTTAAGGCTGGATCGTTTATGTCGCGAAGTCGAGGTAAATCGATATTGAAAGTTTCAACAATTCGTCCTGGATGTGGTGAGAAAAGAATTACTCTATCGCCCAAACATACGGCTTCACGTATATTATGAGTTACAAATAATATTGTCTTTTTTCGTTTCTGCCAGATTTGTTGAATTTCTCCATAAAGTTGTTCTCTCGTAAGTGCATCGAGAGCTCCAAAGGTTTCGTCCATCAGCAGAATTCTAGGATTGGGAGCTAGAGAACGTGCTAGTGCTACACGTTGACGCATTCCGCCAGATAACTCATGAATAGATGCTTTTGCAAATTTTTCCAACCCTACTAGATACAGATAAAACTTTGCTACTTCTCGGCGTTCAGGATCTGTGAGATTTGGTTTTAATTTCAAGCCAAACATCACATTATCGAAGACATTTAGCCATGGGAAGAGGGCATGTTCTTGAAACATTACCATTCTATCTCTACCAGGTCCTTCAACTTTATCAGAATCCACCAATATTTCTCCTGCATCTGGTTTATCCAACCCTGCAACTAGATTCAGAAGTGTTGATTTCCCACAACCACTAGGTCCTACCAAGCAAACAAATTCACCTTCATTTATACTTAGGCTAACATTTTCTAGAGCCTGTACTTTCCCTTGTGCAGAATTAAAAACTTTCGATACATTTTTTACTGAAAGTTTTGCAGTTATATTTTCAAGTTCTTTATGTAAGCTCATTTATAAAAAATATTAGTGATATCTGTTCGTTCTTTTAGAAGTTTGCAGTCGTAGGCACTATTTACGAAATCTTGCAAATTTTTCTTGTTTACTACTGGAGTAAAAATCAAGCGAGACCAAGATTTTTTTACGAGGTCAAATGAAATTCTGCCACCAGTCAGGGCTTGCAATTCTGCATGAACTAATTTTTGTGCTTGTTCGGGGTTTTTATTTATCCAATCTGTCAATTCTATATGAGCATTTATGAATTTTTTGACCAAGTCTGGACGCTCTTTTATAAGCTTTACTCCCGATACAAGCACTGTTGTTACCGTATCTTTTTGCTCTAAATATATTTTTGCACCAGCCTCGTCTATCAGACGAGTAACCCATGGTTCTATTGTCCATACAGCGTCTAATACACCGCGTCGTAATAGAGATAGTTGTTCGGGATTTGGCGTTGCAATTACGTAGGCATCTCCGCCTGTAAGAGTTACGTTTATTCCATTATTTGTAAGCCAAGCTCGACATGCTACATCCTGAGTATTGCCAAGTTGAGGAGTTCCGATGCGTTTGCCTTTGAAATCGGATGGTTTCGTTATGTTTTTGTTAGGATTTACAACTAGTGATGCACCGCCATCGGCTGAACCTGCGATTATTCTAATATCTTCTCCTTTAGTTCTTGAAAATGCATTGATTGCTGGGCTAGGACCAACATAGGTGATGTCGATAGCTTCTGACAATAATGATTCCATAGCACTAGGACCAGCATTAAACAAAGCCCATTGAAGTTCTACATCTTTACCTAAGCGTTCTTCAAACCACCCTTTACCTTGTCGCGATAGTTGATGTGCTACTAATGCTTGTGCGTGCGATATATTAGGAAAGTGTCCCATACGAATTACAGTTTTATCTGATTTAGGGGTACACGCACTCAACAACATACACATCATTATGCTAAACAATAGCAACAGTTTGGGAAAGTTAATTTTCATATCTTGCCAATACAATACTCTTTACTAAAAAATTTCAACATCTTTTTTTTTCGACTTAGTAGTTGTTCATCCTGTTTAAGAGATATTTTTGATGTATAAACTATGTTAAAAAATGCTTGACGTATTTTATGGTTTCGACAGAATATACCTTTTAATTAAAAAAATTAGACTTTCCAAATTTATGAATACAAATATTGAAAATATCAATGATACTAGAAAGAAGATAATTGTAACTTTTTCGGCTGAAGAGGTCGCAGAAGAAACAGCTAAAATAACTAATGAATTTGTACGTGGTGCAAAAATTGCAGGTTTCCGCCCAGGAAAAGCTCCTAAAGCTATGGTTGAAAAATCTTATGCTGATGCTATTAAGTCGCAAACAGAACGTACTTTGACAAGCAAAGCAATAGATTCTATGAACAAAATAGAAGAATTTGACCTTTATTCAGTTGTAAACATTGAGCATAAGAATGAAAATGGTTGCGAATTGACTTTTACAACAGACGTATATCCTTCGGTTGATATGCCAAAGTCTTACGAAACAAAGGTTGAACTAGAATCTACAAATGCTAGCGATGAAGAAGTAAATAACGCAATAGAATACTATCGCAATCAACGTGCAAAGTATGATGAAGTTGATCGTGAAATTAAGAAGGGTGACTTTGTTCGTCTTTCATATACAGGAAAAATCGATGGCGAATCTGTATCTGAAATCGCTAAGGATATGCCAATTTTTGCCGACCAAAAATCTACATGGGAAGAAGCTGGCAACGAAAATGCTCCAGGAGTTCAAGGTATAGTACAAGGTATCATTGGTATGAAAAAGGGCGAAAAGAAAGTTATTTCGCACGAATTTCCTAAGGAAATGCCAATAGAAAAACTCTCAGGCAAAAAAGCTGAATACGAAGTTGAAATTTTTGAAATCCGCGAAAAAATCCTTCCAGAAATAGACGAAGAATTTTTGAAGGGTTTTGAAGCTAAAGATTTAGATGATCTCAAAGCTAAGATTAAACAAAACATCGAAACCGATAAGAAAAATAATAACGAAGTTATGAAACGCCAAATGGCTGTTGAAAAGTTGTTGGAAAATGTAAATTTCCCAATTCCTGAAACAGCATTGGAAGATGAACGCGAATCTATTTTAGAAGAAATGATGATGCGTTTTATGTCATCGGGTGCATCTAAGGCTGATATTGAAAAGAACAAAGAAGCTCTCTTAGAAGGTTCGACAAAAGAAGCTGAAGGAAGAGCTAAAATGAGAATTTTCCTCAATAGAGTTGCTAAAGTAAATAACTTGAAAGTCGATAATGATGATATGAGCAGAATGCTTTGGCAGGAAGCTATGCGCACTCGTACAAAGCCTGAAGATCTCATTAAGCAACTCAAGAAAGATCCAGCTAGAGCAAATCGTATGCGTTCAGATGCCCTCTTGCAAAAGGCTATTAATTTCATAGCCGACAAGTGTGAAGCTACTGTTAAGGCGTAATAAGTTTTAAATTAAATATCTTAAAATACGCACGCAGGCTTTTTTGATTGCTTCGTGCGTATTTTCTTCTAAAAAACAAACAAATTATTAAAAATATGGGAGAATATTACATTCCAACAGTTGTGGAACGCGATGGTCGCGGTGAACGTTCTTGGGACGTTTATTCAAGACTATTGCGTGACCGTATTGTATTTATTGGTGCTCCAATTAGTGATGGACTTGCCAATTCTGTCATAGCACAGTTGCTTTTCTTGCAAATGGAAGACCCAAAAAAGGATATTCATATTTATATAAATAGCCCTGGTGGGTCAATTACTGCTGGTATGGCTATTTACGACACTATGAATTTCCTCAGTTGCGATGTTGTTACATATTGTGTTGGTCAAGCTGCAAGTATGGCTACTGTTTTATTAGCTGCTGGAACTAAGGGTAAACGCTATTCTTTACCAAATTCTCGTGTTATGATTCATCAACCATACGGTGGGGCAACGGGGCAGGCTCGCGACGTTTCTATTGCTGCTAATGAAATTTTGCGTTGGCGTACTAAGTTGAATGAAATACTTTCAAAACAAACTGGAAATTCAGTTGAAAAAATCGCAAAAGATTCTGAACGCGATTTCTTTATGACTGCCGATGAAGCCGTAAAATATGGTATTGTCGACAAAGTAATAGAAAATAAAAAAGACGCTTAATATGAGCGCAAAAGATAACAGATGTAGCTTTTGTGGACGTTCTCCTAGAGAAGTAGGCGAACTTATCGCTGGCTCTGATGGTGCAGTGGTTTGTAGAGAATGTGCTGGTGCCTTGCACAATTATTTCTCGTTGAAGCAAGAAGAGCTTAAGCAGAAAAAAATGGAAAATATGCTCGATTTTAATCTGCGTACGCCTTCTGAGATGAAAGCTGAACTCGACAAATACGTAATAGGGCAGGATAACGCAAAAAAAGTGTTATCTGTT
>JAGAOA010000061.1 GCA_017623955.1 Opitutales bacterium | reverse complement strand
GTATACGTTTGAAAATTTCACGGTCTTCGGCAGCATCTATCGATTCTGGAGTAGTACCTATGATATTTACGCCATTTTCTTTCAACTCGCTAGCCAAATTCAACGGAGTTTGTCCGCCAAACTGAACTATTGCGCCGTCACACTTATTTTGTTTATAGACTTCTAAAACGTCTTCTAATGTAAGCGGTTCAAAGAAAAGTTTATCAGAAGTATCGTAGTCAGTCGAAACAGTTTCTGGGTTTGAATTTACCATGATTGTTTCATAACCAGCTTCGCGTAAAGCAAACGATGCATGTACGCAACAATAGTCGAACTCTATACCCTGTCCAATTCTGTTTGGACCACCACCGATAATCATAATTTTCTTTTTATCGGAAGGTTTTAACTCATTTTCAACTCCGTATGTAGAATAGTAATACGGAGTGTAAGCTTCGTATTCAGACGCACATGTATCAACCAAACGATACACTGTATTTATGCCGAAATCATCACGTAATTTTTTAATATTGCGAATTTTTGTATTGCAGATTGTTGCAATTTGCAAATCAGTAAAGCCTGCTTTTTTAGCACGTTCCAACAAATCTTTATTCAAATTCAACAAACCAGATGAAGACAATTCTTTTTCAATATCTACAATACCAGCAACCTCACGAATAAACCATGGATCAATTTTTGTTAAGTCGCTAATTTGTTCTTGAGTCATTCCTGCCAACAAAGCATAGCGAATGTAGAAAATTCGCTCAGCATGTGGACGAACCAAATTTTTGCTCAAAACCGACATATCAGTAATATCGGTATCGCCAAATTTACCGCCACCGCCTAAACCTCTAGCACCAATTTCTAAAGAACGCAATGCTTTCTGCAAGCATTCTTTAAAGCTTCTACCAATAGCCATAACTTCGCCAACACTCTTCATAGAACTTGTCAAAGTGCTATCCGAGCCAACAAATTTTTCGAAGGCGAAACGAGGAACCTTAGCAACAACATAGTCGATAGCAGGTTCGAAGCTTGCAACAGTAGTCTTTGTGATATCATTTTTTAGCTCATCTAAAGTATAGCCAACCGAAAGTTTTGCAGCAATCTTTGCAATCGGAAAACCAGTTGCTTTTGAAGCCAACGCAGATGAACGCGATACACGCGGATTCATCTCAATGATAATCATTCTACCGTCTTTAGGATTTAGTGCGAACTGAATATTCGACCCCCCACACTTTACACCAATTTCGCGTATAATTGCAAAAGACGCATCACGCATCAACTGATATTCTTTGCTTGTGAGTGTGAGAGCTGGAGCTATTGTAATAGAGTCTCCAGTATGAACTCCCATTGGGTCGAAGTTTTCGATAGAACAAATAGCTATGCACTGATCTTTTATGTCGCGCATAACTTCCATTTCGAGTTCTTTCCACCCCAACAATGATTCTTCTATAAGAATTTCCGTTGCAGGCGATGCACTCAATCCGAAAGCAGCCATTCTCTTAAACTCATCGCGATTGTAAGCAATGCCACCGCCAGTACCACCAAGAGTAAAACTTGGGCGAATAATGAGAGGATATTTCTTGTGAGTATCAGCCCATTCCAAAGCCTCTTCAAGCGAATGAACTACAATACTGAGTGGAACATCAAGCCCAATCTTTATCATAGACTGACGGAACATCTCACGGTCTTCGCCTTTTTCAATAGCCGTAGCATCTGCGCCAATCAACTCTACGCCGTATTTATCTAGAATACCACGTTTATGTAATTCTAACGATAAATTCAAGCCTGTCTGTCCTCCCAATGTAGGTAACAGAGCATCGGGACGTTCTTTCGCTATAATCTTCTCTAGAATCTCAGGCGAGAGAGGCTCGATGTATGTGACGTCCGCCATTTGCGGATCTGTCATAATTGTGGCAGGATTGGAATTTACCAATATAACTTTGTAGCCTTCTTCTCTAAGAGCTTTACAGGCTTGACTGCCGGAATAATCGAATTCGCAGGCCTGTCCTATTACGATAGGTCCAGAACCTACAATTAAGATGGACTTAATATCTGTGCGTTTTGCCATATTAAGACTATATTTCTGAACTTATTTTTTTCAAAATCAAGCCAAATATATATTTTTTTTTATTCAACCTCTTTAAAATGTAAAAAAAATCCAAATATGAATATTTTTTCATTAATTGTTTTACATACAAAATAAAATTACTAATAAAATTAATCATGAAAAAATGCTCATTTATACTTCTACTACTATTGGTATTTCAAACTACTTTCGGAATTCACAAACATATTTCATCAAATGAAATTATTGATTTAGCAAAAAAAGTTGCCGACAGCAACATAGCAACACCTCGCGTATCATTTTCTCTTACCGACTGGGTTATAGCACCTTACTACGACGGGTTAATTGAATTGGCAAAAATATCGGGTGAGCCAAAATATTGGGCAGAAGTTATAAACTGTGGCAATGCAGTAGCATGGAACAACGGAAAACGAAAATACCATGCCGACGACTATGCAATATCACACGCATGGTTGGCAACTTATCTTGCAGATACATCTAAAAAAGAACGCATGCTAAAAGTAAAAGAAGGGCTTGATAAAATAATACTTGATGCCTCCACATACAATGGTGAAGCTCCATTAAAGAAACATTTTGGTAGAACGCCCGTCTGTGCATGGAATTGGTGCGATGCTCTTTACATGGCTCCTATTACATTCTTGCGTATGTATATTGCAACTGGCGAACAAAAATACTTAGATTACATGAACAAAGAGTACAAGTGGACAACTAATCTACTTTTCGATACGCAAGACAACATGTTTTATCGCGACACTCGTTTTATTGGTAAAAAATCGCCTAATGGGAAAAAAATATTTTGGGGCCGTGGCAATGGCTGGGTGATTGCTGGTCTGACATTAATACTAAATGATATGCCAAAAAACAATTCATTGTACCCATACTATAAAGATTTGTATCTAAAAATGGCAAAAGCTATCGCTAAAACTCAACTCGAAGACGGTCTTTGGGGAGTTAATCTTGCCGACAATTTGCATTATCAAGGTGGTGAAACATCGTCGAGTGCATTCATAGCATACGCTTTAGCATGGGGTATAAACAATAATTTGTTAGATAATTCATACACATCTATTATAACAAAAGCATGGCAAGGTTTAAAAAACGTTGTCGACGAAAACTATACAGTAGGATACGTTCAACCTATTGGAGCCTCACCCGATAAATTCTCTAAAAATACAACACAACTCTATGGTGTTGGTGCATTTTTAATGGCTTCAGCTGAAATTGCAAAGCTTTGTGGGGCAAATCAACCAATAGCAACAAAACAACTTGTAGAACAAGCAAACAAATTGAGCAAAAATTCAAATTCTGCTAAACTTACTTTAAAAACAGACAACAAAAATTATACTATAAGTAATGCAGAAGCATTGTTAGATACATCGACAAACAAAAAATCGCCCATTCTTACAATTATAAAAAACGGTAAAAATTACAAACCTTACGCACTCATACGAGCAACACCTTATCTTGAGAAGCAATCGTATGCCCAACTGCGTTTGATTTACTACTACAAAGTAGACAATGAAATAATAACAGAATTTAGAATTATAAAAATGTCGAACATCGGAAATCATGTCGATATAACTTCGTTCTTTGGTAGAGGTAAATTCGACTGGATTATACAAACCGACAACTTCGATAATCTGCCAAAAAAATATAAAGATAAACCTATTTCAAACTTGTCGGTAGCCATACACAATAATAACAGAGGCACTCCAGTTGTATCAAAGACTGCAAACAATGGTACAATTACATTTACACTTGAGTTAAAAAGCTTGAAATAAGCAATATTTAATTGACTATTTTATGCTACTTTGCATGCCTTATATCTATGCAAAATACACTCTTGCCAGTTACAATAATATCGGGTTTTCTCGGTTCGGGCAAAACAACATTGCTCAAACGTATTCTTTCTACGCTTGAAAATCCAAAACGCATTGCGGTTATCGAAAATGAACTTGGAGACACATCTATCGACGACCTCATCTTAGCAGAATATTCTCCAGCCAAAATAGATACAGTTTTAGGCAGAACTTGTTGTGAAACTCGTGGTGCATTTATAAAATCATTACGTTCCATATTAGATAACGCTCAAGATATTGATAGATTAATCATTGAATCTACGGGAGTTGTACATCCTGGAATGCTTGCAAATTCAATACTTTCCGACTCGGAACTAAACTCTAAACTCAAACTAGATGGCATTGTAACCGTTGTCGATGCACTAAACTTTGAATCTCATATAGATGGAGATGGACACGCACGCGAGCAAGTAGCTTTTGCTGATAGTATAATAATTAATAAAAGCGACCTATCTACCTTTGAAAAAATCGAAGAATTAACCACTTTATTAAAATCTATAAACCCTACCGCAAAATACACAGTTGCCTCGTATGCCGAAACAAACTCCGATGCAATTATGAATCTCGGAGGTTTTGATGTATCAAAAGTATCTACTGCAATAGGGGGCTGTTTTGCCCTACACTCACATACAAACGGAGTTAAACATCAACACAAAATAACAACTCTAGCAATAAATACAACCGATACTTACGCATTTTTATCTTTCAAAGAATGGCTGGAAGATTATATCTCAAAACATCGCGATGATATTTATAGATCAAAGGGCGTTCTTTCATTTGCAAATGTTGATAGAAAAATAGTTTTTCAGGGCGTACATGACAATATATATGTCGATCTAGGTGAACCGTGGGAAAATTTGACTCGAACAATCTCTCTAATTTTTATCGGCGAAAATCTAAATGAAGAAGAAATCAGAGCGGGGTTAAAAAAATGTATTTATTGAAATATTACAATTGCAGATAATTAATAAATATTAGATTTAAATAGCCTAATAAAATTGGAATTAATAGTATAAGAAAAAAAACAACAAAATTCCCCAAAAAACAGAAATAACGTCACAAAATAAAAGCACTTATAAAAAAAATATAGATTATATTTTTTTGAACTAGTCAGTTTTTATTTTAAGGGTCTAATTTTATAAATACAAAACATGAGAATAAAAAGTATAATTATACTAATAATTAGGTAATTACAAAAAATAAAACTTTAAATATTTTTCTTGCAAAATCATAATTCAGCATCTAAACAATATACCTAATTATGATAACTAGTATAAAGAAATCTAAAAAAAGAAGAAATGTACAAGGCGAAAAAAAGCGTAACTTACTGATAAAAATAGCAGCAAAGGAATTTGCTCAAAAAGGTTATTATGGTGCATCTATAAATGAAATCGCCGAACTTGCCGACGTCAAAACTAGTGCAATAATATACCATTTTAGATCTAAGAAAAATTTCTTTCAAACTATTGTTTATCAATATTTTGTCGAAGAAGCTAAATTTGGAGATTTGTTCCTTCCTATTGTGGAGGCAGACGAAAACGATGAACAAGCAATAAGTAAAGCAATATACAAGTCAATAGATAATATTCTTACAGTATTGTTCGATCCTAAAAAGAGAATCAAATACTTAAGTGGCTTATTAGCAACAGTTCTAAGAGACGGCGGTTCAGACTTCAACAACAAATTTATGCTATACTGCGAAACTTCAGAAACTAAGGCTATTGAAAAACTTAAGAAAATACGCCCACATTTGAGTCAGACTGATATTTTCTGGGAAATTCAATCGTTTTGGGGATTTGTATTGTATACAATGTATGCAAAACATTTTATGTTAGCTCATATGCAACAAAAGAAGATTACCCGTGAGTTTATCGATTCAATGGTTATCTACCATACGAAGCGTATCTGTAAAGTATTTGAATTACCTAGCC
>JAGAOA010000060.1 GCA_017623955.1 Opitutales bacterium | reverse complement strand
TGTTATATTGTTCGATACTGTCAACGTAATTCCTGTTCCGCTAAAAACGGTCTGTTGCGTTCCAAAATTTGCAACAGATTTAGCATCTGCACTTTTTGTAATAGTTGTAGCATTAGCCGATACAAATGTTAACGCTATTAAAATTTGTAGAAAAAAGCTCTTCATAAATATAAAAATATAGGGGTTCTTTGGAGTAGTGAAACTATACTACTACTAAAGAAAATCAAGCATTTTTTACACAACAATAAAGCACGTGCCAACCACCATTACAACAACCCCAAGTAATTTTCGTACGATATTATTTTCATTAAAAAATATCATACCAAACAACACACTTAAAACACTAGACAACTGGAACAATGCCAAAGCATATCCAACTTCGATATATTCAAAAACAAAGTTTGTTGACAACTGCATACATCCCATCAAAATTGAAATTACTATTATTTTTACAACTATTTGTATTGTCGATACTTGAGTATTTTTATTTGATTTAAAAATAAACATTATAGGCAATGAGAACAAGGCTCCAAAACAAGCCCATGCGGCAAATCCCACATCTGCAGTTGACTCCATTATTATTTTCTTAAGCAATACTGCCTCTATTGCGGCAAGAAATAACGCATAAAAACGATATCTAATTCCTTTTTGGAAAAAGAGCTTAAAGGAAAAACCATGTTGAAAATCAATAATAAAATAATTTCCTGCAATTATCAATAAAACCCCTATTATTCCGTACAAATCTGGATATTCATTTATTAAGAATACCGCAAATACCATTCCAACTACGGCTTTATACGAATTGATTGGACCTACAACTGACAACTCAGACAACTCTAATGCCCTAACCAAAAAGAAATTACTTAATGATCCAAAAAAACCACTAATGGCACACAACGTTATAAAGTCTATATTTATCCCATCAAAACGTAATAAAATTGGAAAAGAAACAAATGCTAAAAGAAGATACGAAAGTGCATTTGTTGACGAAGCACTCATTCCATCTTGTACAATCTTCTTTTGTAGAACATTGGCAAGTGGATTTGAAATTATCCTTATTATTAAAGCTATATACGCAACAATCATAAAAAAAATGGCTCGCCGAAAACAGCGAACCATTAATTAGCAATCAATTATTTTAAAACTCTGGTTTACAAATTATTGTATCGCCTGCCGACACTACATAATCTTCTCCAGATTACCACTGCGAATCATTTATTATAAGTTTAAATGTAACATCACCCTTAGGAACGAATTGTTCCCAAATCCACTCATCTTCGCCTACACACTGCAATACTACGCCTTTATCCCAGCTTAGCTCTGCACCTGCTCCGCGAATATAGAGACAATTACCCCAACCAACGTTTACTTTAGCAAGAATACGTGTAATTCTCTTGGAAGGTGTTTTTACACATTTTTTTGCACATTTTTTTGAGGCGGTCTTTTTAACTGTCACTTTTTTTGCAGCAGTTTTTTTTGCGACTTTTTTTGTTGTTTCAGCCATTTTTATTTCCTTTCTCCAGACGGACATTTGTCTGAAATATTATTTTTTATCTTGTTCTTCCCCCTGAGAAATCGCTTGCGAAAGAATTGATTGAACAGATACAGACTTCATTGCTTGTGCATAGTTTTGTTCTATATCTGCTATACGCTTTGCATCAGCAACTGGCTTTTTGAAGCTAGTAAGATTTATGATAAAGCCATTTATACCAGAAACTTGCATTTTCGATACAGTACCTACCTTAAGTTTTGGCAACTCTGAACTCAAAACGGAGAAAGCTGCTCTTACCTTACCAGATGCAGATGTTGGATTCATCAATGAAAAATTCTTAACATTTTCTACATCGACATTATTTGCTTTAGCTATAGCATCAAATGACTTACCTTCTTTGATTCCTTTTGCAAATTGTGCGTCGAGTTTATTTCCATATTCAGCAAAAAGACGGCGTTTTTCCGACTCTACATAAGCCTTTTGAACTTCTGCTTTTACTGCGTCGAGTTTAGGTTGATACGATGCCAATTTCTCAGCCAAGAATACAAGCCATACTCCATCATCGGTAACAACTGGATCTTGATAGAAACTTTGTTCGTCAAGTTTAAAACCTGCCGAAACAACAGATAATGGCAATGATTTATCCATCTCCTTATCTGTTGAACGCATCGCCTTAGACTTCTTAACAATCAACTTTGCATCTGCTAAAATTTTCTTATATTCAGCAGATGCCATTTTTGCTTTGGAATCGTACAACTTCAAGCTAACTTCTTCTGCAAACGATACAGCTTTATGCATAGCGGCATCGTTCAAGAAATCTGCCTTTACCTTATCTTTGACATCTGCAAAAGGTTTAGTTGTTGAAGTTCCATCTTTTGTTTCTGAATACTTAGAAACATTTGTATTATAATACGAATTCAAGTCTGCATCGCTTGGAACTGGAATTTTTGCTACAAAATCCTTAACTGGCAAGAAAACTGTTTCTAACACGATACCTTCACCAACTCGGAATTGAGCGGCACTCTGTTTATAGAAGGCCTCTAATTTTGCTGTGTCAACTTTTATTTCTGGCTTAAAGGAATCAAAAGGAATTATAGCCAGATTGAAATCCCATGTACCATTGAGCATATTATAACGGCTTTCCACATCACTCTTGAGGACATAACCAGGACCTCCCAACAATTTCTCTACTGAATTAAGCATAGCGTTTTCAGCCAAAATTTGAGTGAGGTCTTCTTCTGTAATTCTACCTGAAGCAACATACATATCGACGAACTCTTTAAATGCTTTTTCATCAAACTTGCCATTTTTACCCATAAAAATTGGAGATGCATGAATATAATCAACTAACTCTTTTTCGCTAGTTTGCTTTATACCCAACTTTTTTGCCATATAACGCAAGAAAGCTTGTTTGTATATGAATGCATCGGTAGGCTGTTGACCTGCTAGACGAGCATCAAAGCTGGCGTATGTACTTAAATATGAAACAACGCCTGAGTTCGACAAGTCGTACCCATAGAAGTCTTGCTTTGAAACTTCGTAACGATTTCTATCACCCAAGAATGGGACAGAACCAATTGTGAATACGAACGCAATTGTAATAGCAACAAGCAAAATGCTAAATACAATTTTGTGGTGTTTTTGTAATACTATTTGAATCCAAGTAATCATATGCTAAATTTTTAAACCTCTTACAATACAGACACTGTTGATATTGTCAATATTTTCATTTTCTTTTATATTAGTATTTTTTTTAGTAAAATCTGTTTATACAAAAAAGATAAAATAGCTTTCACTTACGGCAAGTTATGGTAACCCCATAAACCCTAAATATACTAAGTACTTCAAACCTACGACTTAATGCTTACATTTTTGTGCTAAAAAACTAGATATGGAAAAATATACAATCGGTTGCGAAACTAATAGAAGAATCTACTACTTAGTATATACATCTATTCGTGCTGGCGGTATATTTAACGCAGTATACATCGTATTTACTCGCTTGAGATTTTTTATGTATTTATCAGCACTAGGCTTTAAAAGATTATACGTAAATTGAACAAAAATACCACCTTCGGGCAATACGTTTTCTACGCATTGCAAAATCTTTTGCGCACAATCATCGGAAAGAGATAACAATGGCAAACAAGAAACTATACACTTTAAATTATCAATATCTTTGCCCAAAATTTGTACAAGATTTTCAGCACTATCGTTTACTACATTCGTATCGGGAAATTTATCTAACAATAGCTCGGCAGATGTTGTATCAAACTCAACACAATACAACTGTTTTGGAGATATGTTCAATTCAGACAAAATATACTTAGTAACTGCTCCAGTACCTGAACCTAACTCAACAACTATACTTTTATCTTCTACTACACTCTTAACTGGCGCAACCATCTTCTGCGCCAAGAAACGCGAACTCGGACAAACTGCTCCAACAGAAGATGGATTACGTATATAACGTGTAAAAAAGGCAAAAGACTCAAAAAACTTCATACTCTACTGTGGTTGATATATATCGTGCAAACGAATTATGCCTTTAAAAACATCATCGTCAACAACAGGCAACACAGATAACTTAGATCTACGCTCTTCCATTAATTTTACTGCATCTGACAATGAGGCCTCACTATCTATACATATAGGAGAACGTGTCATTATATCAGAACATTTTACACTATCTATATTAGAAACATTACGCAACATTCTACGAATATCTCCATCGGTAATTAAACCCAAGATTTTATTATTTTCATCTACGATACCTGCTGCACCCAATGGTTTTTCTGTCATTGCTATTACAACATCTCTGGCAGAATCATTCCCTGAAACCAGCGCACAATGCTCTAACTTATGCATTACGTCGCCAACCTTCAACAAAAGATTTCTCCCCAATTGACCTGCCGGATGAAAACGAGCAAAATCTTCTTTTGTAAAACCGCGAGCTTTCATTAAAGCACATGCTAAAGCATCTCCCATAGCTAAAGCTAACGTAGTAGAATTTGTAGGAACTATCCCGATTGGATCTGCCTCCCCATTTGAAGATGCATTCAAAATAATATCGCACTCACGTCCCATCGGAGAATCCAAATTACCAATGAGAGCTATTGTAGTTGAATTAAATTTCTTTAAAATAGGAATCAAACGCAAACATTCAACAGTAGAACCACTATTTGAAATTAACAATGTGGGATCTCCTGCTTCATACACACCTAAGTCACCATGAACTGCATCGCAAGCATGCATAAAAACTGCTGGCGTTCCAGTACTGGATAGCGTTGCAGCTATTTTTTGTCCAACTAAACCAGATTTACCAACTCCGCAAACCATAAGCTTTCCCTTATGATTTAGCACTGCCTTTACTGCTCGAGCAAAATTTTCATCTAATGCCTTTACTGCCAAAAGAATTGAATTTGCTTCGCATTTGAGTACATCTGTACCAATTGATATTAATTCTGAATCGTCCATTATGATTGTCTTTTTAAGAATTCTTCAGCGACCACCAAATCTTCTGGGGTATCTATACCTATAGATTCATATTCTGTTTGCACAACTTCAAACTGCATTCCGTTAGATATAAATCTAAGTTGCTCTAACATCTCACACTTTTCTAAAAGGCAAGAACCAAAACTTGCATATTTATCTAGTGCATTTTTAGAGTATCCATATATACCGATGTGTCGCCAATAAGATGCTTTGTCGAACCATTTTGCCTTATCTTTTTCTCCTCTAATATGGGGGACTGCCGCTCTACTAAAATAAATAGCTTTGCCATCTTCTGCACGCAATACCTTTACTACATTTTCATTTTCTAAGGTACCAACATCTTCTATTTTAGATGCGGCAGTGACTAAATCGCAATTAGTTTTATTACGTGTTGCAATTAGAGAATCAATCAAAATAGGAGAAATAAATGGTTCATCGCCTTGAACATTTACAACAAACTCTGCTCCAATTTCATCAAAAGCTTCAATTATACGCTCAGTGCCTGAATTACACGATGACGAAGTCATTATTGCAGGAGCTCCCATACGTTTTGCATAATCGATGATTTCTTCACTATCTGTTAATATTACAGCTTTTTCTGACAATTTACTTTGCATACAACGTTCATAAACACGTTCTAGAACGGTTTTTCCACCTAGTACAGCCAAGGGTTTCCCTGGAAAACGCGTCGAGCTCATTCGTGTAGGAATCGCAATAGCTGCCCCCAAGAGCATAGCACCAACACTAACACCCTTTTGTTCCGAAGAATCTACGTCTTTCCAAAAATCTTTTATTTCTGATTCTACATTTTCATTTGGAGCAAAATAATTACTGTAAACTGCAGTAGCCGCTACGCTCAAACAAAACATTCCAAACAAACGGAACAGCAATTTGTACTTTCGTTTTGAAACACCCCAAAAACGAAGCTTTGAATTATTATAACTTTCTTCGTACGAAGTATTTGTTTTGAACAAAAAGTACAATCCAAAAGATAGTGGAATTACTATAATTCCGACTTCTAGTATAGTTAAAATAAGATCTTTTATCATACCTATTTCTTTGTAACAGCTTCAATCAACGAGTCTGCAACATATTTAATTTGTTCTTTTGCCAATTCTGGATAGATTGGTAATGCAATAGTATGTTCTGCAGCATATTCGGCACAAGGAAAATCTCCCTTCTTATAACCTAAACCTGCAAAACACTCCTGCATATGCAAAGGAACTGGATAATATATTTCACAGCCGATATTTTTAGAACGCAAATAAGCAAGAACCTCGTCTCTATTTTCCACAGAAACTATATACTGGTTATAAATAGAATAATTAGACGACTCTATAAACGGAGTTTTGATTTTCTCAACACTTGCAAAAGCATCGTTATATTGCGATGCATTTTCTCTACGCATTTGTCCCCATTTATCGAGATGCGGAAGTTTCACCAACAATCCAGCCGCTTGAATTGCATCTAATCGGAAATTACCACCCACAAACTTGTGATAATACTTTGGCTCCATTCCATGATTACGCATCTGACGAATCTTATCGGCAAGGTCCAAATTATTTGTAACTATCATACCACCATCACCTAATCCGCCAAGATTCTTTGATGGAAAGAAACTTAGACAAGCACAATCGCCAAAGTTGCCAACACGTACTCCATTTCTACGAGCGCCGATAGCCTGAGCAGCATCTTCAATAACCGCCAAATTATATTTATCGGCAAGTTCACGAATTTTTTCCATATTGGCACACTGACCATACAGATGAACGGGCATTATTGCTTTTGTATTAGGCGTTATCTTTGCCTCTATTGCATCTACATCAATATTGTAAGTATTCTTATCTATATCGACAAACACAGGTTTAGCCCCTGCACGCCATACACATCCAGCAGTAGCAAAGAAAGTGTATGTGGGCAAAATGACTTCAGCTGACTCTCCTTTATCTAAAGGAGATGGGGATATTCCGATTGCCATCAAAGCAGCCAATAAAGCATCGGTACCGCTAGAGATACCAATAGCTGCCTTTGTTTCAGAATACTTTGCAACTTCTTCTTCTAATTTAGCAACGTATGGACCACCGATAAAATATTGGCTATCCAAAATATCGTCTAAAAGTTTTCTTGTTTCTTCACGCAATGGCTTATATTGCGTTTTCAAATCTAGGAGTGGAACATTCATAAAAATCTACGCTAATTCAATACAATATAATCTAAAAAATCAACCTTAAATGTATTTATACTAAAGAAGATTTTTGAACTATGTTATAAAATTAAGCTTGCATTTTATTTAAGAATATATTTAAATAACAACATATTATGAAAAAAACATCTGCGAAAAAACAAGTATCTAAGTCGAAAATTGTAAAAAAAGCTCCTGTAAAAAAAGTAGTAGCGAAAACTCCTGCAAAAAAGGCAGTAGCCAAAGCGCCTGCTAAGAAGCAACCAGTAAAGAAAACTAAGCCTGAACAAAGTGCAAAAAAAGCAGTTGTAAAAGAACAAAAGTGTACTTGCACAAAAGGCGGTGTTTGCAAAACAAATCCAAACAAAAAATGTTGTGGAAAAAAAGATTGTAAGTGTAAAAACAATCTTGCAAAAGTCATTGCAGAAATCTCAACAAAGCTCAACGATGTAAAAGTTGTTGAAAGTGTAATTCAAGACTTCTTCTTTATTGAACTTGTAGATAGAGGATTTAACGTAGAAGACGCAAATGCAATTACAGATAAAATTGTTGTAAATGTTGAATCGTTAGACGCATATATTGATATGGCTTAATTTAAGCAACATACAAAAAATAGGCAGTAGTTTTACTACTGCCTATTTTTGTTATACGATGATGGACTTTATTTTTTTTGTAAAATTTCAATCCAATCAGCCATTATACGCAAGGCTTCTCGAAGTTGAACATCAAAAATCTCTTCTTTATCATCGTCAAATAAGTCTAATTCTACATCTTTTTTCTTTTCAGATTTAGCTTCTTTTTCTGATTCTTTCTTCTTAGATTCAACTTCTTTTGATGCGTCTAAGAGTATTTCTTCTTTCTTATAGTTACGTTTTGCAAATTCTTCTTCTCGTTTTTCAACAGAATCTATAAAATCTTCAGATTTTTTTAATTCTTGTTTACGTTCATCATAATTGATAACCCAATCCTTTTTATTTTGACGTTCTTTCAACCATGCAATTCTTTCTTTTAAGAACTTGAACTCATCTAGTTTATTTTGACGTTCAAGAGATTGCTTTTCTAATTTCTTCACGAACTCGGTAGCTTGAGATTTATCTAAACCATAAGCGTATATCTGTTCTATTTGGCTTGGCGAAATACTATCCCAACGCAATGCGTTATCTTTGTATTGCTCACCAAATTCCATATTATCGAAGATAGATGGCAAGACAATATCTGGAGTTACTCCTTTAAGTTGAATAGAATTACCACTGGGAGCATACCACTTTTGGATAGTAAATTTTGCGGCACTCTTTTGCTCATTATCAAAACGCGACAAAGGACATACCGTTTGAACGGTTCCCTTTCCATGAGTATGTGCATCACCAACAATCAATGCACGTTTGTGATCTTGCAATGCACCTGCAACAATCTCTGACGCAGATGCAGATAGACGACTAACTAGAACCATCAAAGGTCCATCCCAAACGATTTTTTCATTTTCATCGTTCAAAACATTAACTCTGTCTGACGAATTTCTGACCTGAACGACTGCACCTTTTTTTATAAATAACCCAGTTAAATCTATTGCTTCATTCAAGAAACCGCCTCCATTTTTACGCAAATCTAAGATGACCCCTTGCACATTAAAACTTTTTAGTTTAAGCAAAAGCTCTTCTACATTCTTTGAAGTACTAAAGCCCTTAGAGCCATCATCGGAAGAACTTTCTCCATAGAATGCAGGTAAATCGATAACTCCTATTGGAACTGTTTTGTTTTTTAATGGAACTGTATATACAAATGCCTTTGCCAATTTTGTGGTTAATTTGATTTCTTTTCTAACTAACGTTACAATTTTGCGTGCACTTGGATTTGATGAAGGCTCTATTAACAAGCGAACTTTTGTATTTTCTTGTCCACGAATTAAACGTACCGTTTTACGCAACTTCATACCAATGACATCTACCATTTCTCCATCGTCACCTTGACCTACGGCGAGTATTTTATCACCTGCTTCTATTTGCTTACTTTCGTAAGCGGGCCCCCCAGGCAATAGTTCTATGACATTACAATATCCATCTTTTTCTTGAAGTGTTGCACCAATTCCGACAAGAGAATTTCTAATAGCTATATCAAAATCTTCTAAAGCATATTCCGACAAAAATGTAGAATGAGGATCAAACATTTCTGTTAGAGCATTCAGATATAATTCTTGAATTTCTATTGTATCAAACTTTATCCAATTATCAATTACACGTTCGTAACGTTTCAAAACTTCTTCTTTAGCTTTTGCCAATTTTTCATCATAAGTTTTGGGTACATTTTTATCGGATAAAGTATCATTTTTTAATTTCTTTTTATCTTTCTTTGATTTCTTATCTTTTTGAGATTCATCGAAAGACAACATCTCATTAATTATATCAAAGGTTAAACGTTTGTCCCAAAGTTCATCTGCTTCTGCCAATGAAGTTGGCCAATTTTCTTTGCTCCTATCTAGACGAAATGTTGAGGTTTGTTTTAAATTAAATGGTTTTTTCATTCTCTGCTTTATCCAATCTAGGCGAGCTTCTGCTCGAGAAATAAACTTATCGTAAATAGAGAATGCAGGCAAAAGTGTTCCCTGTTGAAACATAATTTCTGCTGACTGAGCAAAGAAGTCTTGGAAATGCTGAACATCTGAAGTAGTAAAGAACATTTTAAATATATCTATATTGTTCATATACTCTCTAATGAACTCGCGCATATCTAAATCTGACAAATGATTGCGTGAGTAATGTCCATTTTCCATACACATAAACAACACACGCGTTTCGTTACGCATTTTGGGAGTTGTTTGCAATGGAACTCTGTTTGCCGAAGACAAGGCCTGTTGTGCATTCAATGAAACAAACATCTGCACAAATAGGGCGATAAAGATAAGTGATATTTTTAACAATTTAATAAAGTTACTTAATACTAAATATTGTATTTATGTTTTTTACAAGACCATTATTATTTATTAGCTCTACGCAAGAACTCGCGTTCTTCGTCAGATAGAGATGCAAAACCTTTGCGATTTACTTTTTCCAAAATTCTATCAACTTCACTAGCATCATCTGCAGATACATCGACTTTGAATTTCAAAACACCACCTGAGGTTTTCTTCTTGCGTGAAAATCTTAAAAATTTATCGGAAGATACTTTATCTAGAAAAGAAAATCCACCTCTTTTTATAAATTCTATAATACCCAACCCAGCTGCCAAACCTCCTAGATGTGCAGAATATGCAATAGTACTATCGCCACCACTAATAGAAGAAATAAAACCTAAGAACTCAATTACAGCAACTATTTTTAACATTGTTAATGGACGAACTCGAACTGGTATTATAAAGAAAATCAAAAACGTTATGGGCGTTGGTGGATACAACATACAAAACGCAGAAAGAACTGCCATCACTCCAGCCGATGCCCCAACTAAAACAGAATCTTCGCCCCATGAAAAACACAACCAAAGTAATCCACCTAAAATAACTCCAGAAAAATAAACTAATAAGAATTTTTTTGTTCCAATCCATTTTTCTAATGGTCTTCCCATAAAGAACAAACCTAATAGATTAAACAAAATATGAAGCATTCCGCCATGTAAAAAGCCATAAGAAAATAAAGTCCAGATTTTAAACGAACTTACAGATTGCGGAGACAATGCCAAAGCGTTATACACTGGCGGAACTACCACACTTAACACAAACATAAGTACGTTTAATGTTATCAACCAACAAACAGCCGGAGTATCTACAAAATGATATTTTAGTCGATTTGTAGATGAATATTCACGCATATAATCTCTATCATAAATAGACATATCTCAGAACTCTTATATCGGTTTATCTTCAGATGAATTAATTATTTCTTCCAATGCAAGATTTGCCAAGTTTAACCCAAACACACCAGTCACAATAACAGAACTACCTATAACCTTTGCGTTATCAATATCCGATTTTATATGAGTACTATCATCTACTATCTAGGTTGAATAAACACATCTAAAACCTTGCAAAATCCCAAGCTTTCGAAGTTCCTTTCGAACTCGCGAAGCCAATGGACATCCTGAAGTTTTAAAAATATCGCCCGTTTTGACTTCTAGTGGATTTTTTCTACGTGCAGCACCCATACTAGAAACTAATGGAACATTTGCATCAATAGCACTATGTGCTATTGCTATTTTTGAAGCAATAGTATCAATTGCATCGATAATGACGGTAGGTCGTCCGCCTGCGATTTCCTTTGCTAAATGCTCATCAACAAAAACATTATTTGCCTCAACTTTTGCTTCGGGATTTATATCCAAAATTCGCGCCTTTTGTACATCAACTTTAACCTTTCCCAGCGTTGAATTTAATGCACCAAGTTGGCGATTTATATTTGAAATTTCAAAAGAATCAAAATCGTATAAATAGAAATTTTGAACACCCAAGCGAGCTAATGCCTCAACTGCAAATCCTCCAACAGCACCAACACCACACACTGCAACAACAGCATTGCGCAATTTTTCACAGGCAGAACTTCCGTAGAGAATTGATGTACGTTTAAACATTGATATAAAACTTTTCAAAATTTCTATTCACATTCTCAGACAACTCTAATTCAGATATGTTCCTTATCTGTGACAATCTTGATAGCACTTGATTATAACTTTCCTGTGAAGGAATATCATCGCTTTCAATAAGTATACGCTCTAATGGAACACTCATAGCCGTTTCTATTCCATTGCGTGAATTTAATTGACGCATTGAGAACGAAAAATATCCGCCAAGTTTTGCGAACTCAGTAGCAAGCTCTTTAGATGTACTAGCAGAATGCAATACAAATTTTTTTACGCCCATACGCTTTACAGAATAACGTATTTTCTTCAATAAAAAGCCCCAAGCTCCAACACAATGCAAAACACACGGCAAATTATATTTTGAAGCAATTACTATATGAGCATCGAATAACTTTTCTTGTTTATGGAAAGGCAATACAGAACTAAAGCGCTTATCTAAACCGAACTCTCCAATTGCAGATGCATGTTCTAAATATGATTCTTAATCAGTCATAGACTTCTCTATTTCAGCATCTGAATGTTCTAGTGCTTCGCCTAAAAACAATCCAAAAACTTTTCTGATGTTAGAATTCTCAACAGATGCTAATTTAGCCCATTGCGGTTCATTTATTGCACAAACTGCTGCTTTTATTTCAGTCGCAATGCCACCTATATGACAATGAGAATCTGTTGCAGAAAAATTCATATTACTTCAAAAATTCACTAACAATTCTTTCGACAGTATCTTTATCAACTACTATTGTTTTTGCTTTACCAATATCTTCCAGTAAAACAAAACGTAATTGACCTCCTGAATTTTTCTTATCGCGTGCCATTGCCTCCATAAAATCTGATACCGATATTTTATGACTTCCCAACGTACAAGGCAATCCTGACGACATTAAAACATTCTTTATTCTATTATGAAAATCTGCACCGCCCAAGGTAGAAGAAAGTCTATTCGCCATAATCATACCCAATGCTACTGCCTCGCCATGCAAATACGAACCAAAACCAAATGTTTTTTCAATAGCATGTCCAAAAGTATGTCCCAAATTCAACAAAGCTCTACCTCCATTTGAAGCAGTTTCGCGTTCATCATCTGATACTATTTTAGCTTTCAACGAACAAGAACGGAAAATTGCTTCACTCAAATACGGATGTTTAAAATTCCACTCTGATGTAGAGTTTTCCAAATCTTCAAAAAGTTTTGCATCGCCCAATAATCCACACTTTATAACCTCTGCCATTCCCGCTGAAAATTCGCGTTCGGGAAGTGTTTCGAGAAAATCTATATCGGCAAAAACCCATTGTGGTTGATGGAATGCTCCTACCAAATTTTTACCCTCCTCAATATTGATGCCAGTTTTACCTCCAACTGAAGAATCAACCATAGCCAAAAGCGTTGTCGGAATTTGATAAAATTTAATTCCACGCATATAGATTGATGCAATGAAACCTGCCAAATCGCCTATTACTCCACCACCCCATGCTATTATACAACTTTTTCTATCCGCCTTTATCCTCGCCAGATGCGAACAAATTTCGGCGACCTTTGCAAAAGACTTTGATGCTTCGCCTCCATCAACTTCTATAAGCTCAGCTACGCTTTTAATAGAATCAGCTTTTTGACTATGTAAACGCACAACATTACTATCGGCTATACATATCAATTTTACATTTTTTTCTACCAACGATTGAAACTCGCTTAAAGCATTTTGAAAAGTGCCTGAACCAATTTCAATATTGTAACTTCTCTCAGCCAAATTTACACACAAATGCATAGTTATTCCTCTAAACCAAAAATACTTTTTACATAAGCTTGAATGTTGAATTTACGCAAATCTTCGGGTTTTTCACCCAAGCCCACGTACAAAATTGGCAATTTCAACTGACGATATATTCCAGCAATAGCACCACCTTTTGATGTTCCGTCTAACTTAGTAATAATAACGCCTGATAATGGAAAAACCTTATTAAAAGCTTTGGCTTGTTCTATACTATTAGAACCTAGACTTCCATCTAAAACTATTATTGAATTTTGAGGAGCATTTACATCATTTTTCTTTAAAACTCTACTAATCTTAGAAAGTTCATTCATTAAATTTTCTTTAGTATGCAAACGTCCTGCAGTATCTAGCACTAGCCATCTAGCACTCTTAGCCTTTGCTGACTGCCATGCATCCCACGCAGTTGCGGCAGAATCTGCACCATGTGCACTCTCAACCAAACGAACATTTAATCGAGTTGCCCACTCGCGTATTTGTTCGTTGGCAGCTGCTCTAAATGTATCGCATGCGCCAAGAACAACTCCGTCATCATTTAACATATAAGCTAATTTTGCAGAAGTAGTAGTTTTCCCTGCTCCATTTACGCCTACCAAACACACGACAGAAGGAGAAGAAACATCAGTATTTTCAATCAAGTCGCCCTCAGAACCTTCTAGTATCTTAGCTAGGACAGCCGCTCCGATTTCCATAGCCTCTTTACCGCGCAATTCCTTGTTTTTTCGATACTCGCTACGAATTGCCTCTATAACTTCATTTGCAGTTTCATAACCGAAATCGGCAGAATACAATGTTTGCTCGATAACATCTATATCGGCTTCATCTATTTTTTTCCCAAACAACGAAGTTAATGCACCGAGAGCCCCCGATGCAGTACGTTTCAAACCCTCTTTAAACTTTTTAAAAATTGATAACATTTATTTTTTAGATGTTCGCAATGGACGATTTAATGTAGTTTTAACACTGTCTAATATACCATGTATAAAGCGTTTCGATTCTGCTGATGAAAAACTTTTTGCCAAATCGATAGCCTCGTTTATTGATACCACAGGAGGAATATCTTCACGCTTTTTCAATTCAAAAATAGCCAAACGCAAAATTGCCAAATCTACTTTTGCTATTCTATCAATACTCCAATTTGTAGCGTATGTAGAAATAGTAAAATCGATATCGTCAATATTTGCATTTACACCAGCAATCAATTCATCTGCGAAAGCATAATAAGAGCGATTATTTTCTTTTGTGTTAAAGAAGGCATCAAGATCTTCGCCCAATTTAGCATCACTTACAATCTGCATATATAAGAACTGCATTGCTGCAATTCTATTTTCGCGTCGACTAGCCAATTTAGATTTATTGTCCATATTAAACTCAATATTATTTTTTGAAATTAGAAGCGTGAAAAGCCATTTCCATTGCAGCTTCAGCAAATTCTACACCACGTGCAATTTTCCCTACTGTACGATTTTGTGCCTGTTCTAAATTATTAGTTACAATTATTCCATTTATCATTGGAACACCTGTTTCCGTTGCCAAGCGTTGCATTTCAATAGCGGTTGAATTTGCGATAATCTCATGATGAGGAGTTTCGCCTGCAATGACAACCCCAAGTGCAATGGCTGCATCAAACTTTCCAGTTTTAGCCAAACTTCCGCACATAAAAGGAAGCTCTGCTGCTCCTGGAACACGCTTTACTGTAATATCATTTTCTGCAATTCCCTTTGATAACAAAGTTTTAACTGCATCATTTAAAAGAGCATCAACAAGTTCTTTGTTAAATCTAGAAGCAGCTACGGCTATACGCAACCCTGTAACATTGAGATTAGGCATCTGACCTTTATCTAAACTCATCTTAAATTATCCTTCTATTTTTATCTCTTCAACTATTTCCAAACCATATCCCTCAGAGAGAACGTGTTTACCCACATTAGTTGTAAGAAGTTTTATTTTCTTAAATCCTAATGCACGCAACAACTGTGCTCCCATACCATAATCACGCATATTGGGAGTTACCGCCACGCCTTCTGGAACTTTTATACCAGAATTTTGTTGGCTTACATATACCAATGCACCTCGACCCTCTTCTGCAATTAGTTTCATAGCGTTTTCAAACGATTTTGCCGCCGAAGAAAATTCGCTTGATGCAAACAAATCGGCAAACACATTTTCAGAATGAACACGAGCTAATGCTGGTTCATTATCTATATTTCCCATAGACAACGCATAATGTATACGACCATCTGAAGCCTTAAAAATAGACAAATCAAACTCACCATACTTTGTTGAAAATTTGCGACGTGCAGAAAGACTTACAAGAGATTCTTTTTTCAAGCGATATTCGATTAACGAAGCAACGCTCATAAGTTTCATTCCATGCTTTTTTTTAAATTCGACCAAATCTGGTAAGCGAGCCATTTCGCCATCGTCTTTGATAATCTCGCAAATAGCCGCACAAGGGGGTAAACCAGCTAATCTTGCTAAATCTACTGCGGCTTCTGTATGACCAGCACGTTCGAGAACTCCGCCATCTCTAGCACGCAGTGGATTTAAATGTCCAGGCGTTACAAAATCTTTTGCTGATGAAGTTGGGTCCGCAAGCAATTTTATAGTTAAAGCTCTATCTGAAGCACTAATACCAGTTGAAATTCCCTCAGCAGCGTCAACAGTAACAGTAAACGCTGTTCCCTTTTTATCGCGATTTAAACGCACCATATCATCAATGCCCAACGACATTAATCTATCGCTTGTAGTTGGCACGCAAATCAAACCGCGAGCAAAACGAAGCATTGTATTTACAGTTTCTGGAGTTATGAGCGAACCAGCAACAATCATATCGCCTTCATTCTCTCGATTTTCATCATCCGCTACAATAACTATTTTCCCTGCCTTAAAGTCAGCTAAACAATCTTCTACACTATCAAAAATTTCACTTTTATTCATAATTAAAAATCTCCTCTTTCAAGAAGTCTTGATATATCTTTTTTTCCTAAAATTTTCACTGCCCCCTGTGGAATTCTTTTCAAAACATATCCGCCTATTTGAACACGTTTAAGTTCTTTTACAAAATATCCCATAACTTCAAACATACGACGAATTTCACGTTTTCTTCCTTGATTTAACCAAACCTCGACACGCCTTGATGCATTTTCTAAACCAGTGGTATCTGGAATGATTTTTTCAGCTTTTAGCTTTTCACCTTCGTGCATAACGCCTCGCAAGAGAATTGGAATTATTTTTTTATCTAATTCTCTGTTCAACAATACATGATAACGTTTAATTATATTATTTGATGGATGTGTTATTTTATTTGCGAGATCACCATCGTTGGTTAGAATCAATAAACCTTTTGAATTTTTATCTAATCTACCGCAACAAAATAACTTCATTTGCGAAAAAGGTTCAGGCAAAATATCAAATACAGTTTGTGCTTCAAATGGATCTGAGTTAGAACACAAATAACCCTTTGGTTTATTCATTGCCAAGACTACTTTTTCTTCGATTATCCCACGTGCTATTTTTCCATCAACAACAACTTTGTCTGTTTCAGGATTTACATCTTGACCTATTTCAGCAAGCTGTCCATTCACTAATACGCAACCATCTTCTATTTTGCGTTCAGCCTCACGTCTGCTGCAAATTCCACATTGCGAGATATATTTTTGAATTCTCATCTTTTCCTTTCACGCACTATTTAGGGATATGTAAAAAAACAATATGTATATCAAAATACAAATAATACAAACTAGCAATCAAAATCTTAATCACTACTTAAAGAATATTGACATATTTCAAACTATAAAAATAATTTTTTAGTATGAAAAAGCTATTACTTTTCCTGTTTAGCATAGTAGCATTTTGTTTACAAGTAGAAGCATCATTAGAACGTGCAAAAGAAATTGCACAAAAATCAATAGATGATGGTCATATAGCAGGAATTGCGGTTATATGCGGTACATCAACAAGTATTGAAAAATCTTTTTATCTAGGAAATTCATCAAAGAATGGTCAAATTCCATTTGATACAAATTCAATTATCGATATGGCAAGTGTCACTAAAGCTGTTGCCATTTCTACTGCACTTGCAATTTGCAATGATAGAAAACTCATTGACTTAGATGCCCCATTTACAAAATACCTACCGCAATACAAATGTAATCTAAAGGATACACCAACAGTTAGAGATTTGGCAATGCACGTTAGTGGATTTGTAGGGAAACCATATGGAAAAGCTAAAAATGGCAAAGATATGTTAGAACAATCTCTTAAATTCAAACCAAAACGCAAAACAGGATTGAAATATGAATACGCCTGTTGGAATTTTATCTTACTAGGACAAATTCTTGAAAATATAACAAAACAACCTTTATCTGAGTTTTGCAAAAAAGAAATATTCCAACCACTGAATATGTCTAGTACATCGCTTGGATTACCGATAAATACAGAAAAGACTAGACTGTCTAAGACAATGAATTCCCCCGACTTTGGAACGATATCCGACCCTCACGCAAACATAATATTTCGCGATGGGCTATGTGCTGGCAATGCAGGGATGTTCTCAACAGCTATCGACTTATCAAAATATTGTCAGATGATGTTAAATTCAGGCAAATTGAATGATAAACAAATTCTAGGGAAATCATTTGCAGAACTAACTACCAACAAATGCCAAGCCCCAAACGCAAAACGTTCATTCGGTTGGGATATGACTAAAACATCATTGCCTAAAAATTTTTCAGAGCTATCAATAACTCATAGTGGTTGGTCGGGACAATCTGTATTTATTGACATAAAAAATAATAAATTTGTAGTTGTACTGACCGTGCGTTGTGGCAACTACAAAAAGGCAAAGCAAGAACGCATCGATATTGCAGAAGAAATATCAAAATAATTATTCTCAACTCTGTTTTGGCGGAACTATCGCCTTATGCGCTATCAATGTATGTCTTATCTTATCGAGATTTACTTCAGAATTTTTCTTATTTTCTAAAGCAGCTATCGCACTCACACAACCTGCAACTTGCCCCATTGCCATACACGAAGCTTGAACACGTAATGCAGAATTTGCAAGTCTATCGCTACTAACACAACGCCCTGCAACAAGAATGTTTTCAGCTCCCTTAGGAGTCAACGCGGAAAGTGGAATGGTGGGGGCTATTCCTTCTTTTTGTTGGATAGTTTCTAAGCCTTTCATATCGTGCAAATCCGTTGGATAATACGAATAACACAAACTATCAGGAAATACAGTTCCCTTTCGATAATCATCCACCGACAAAACACGCTCGCCTACTATACGAAATGTCTCACGAACTCCAACTTCTGTTTTGATGTAATCTACTTTGATATTTTCAAAGCCTTTTTGACGTTTTAAAAATCTGAATAAACGCAAAAATACTTTTCTACCCTCTATGTTCGTAAGCGTAAAACTTACAGGCGTTGAGCTATCAGCATTTTGAACATAAATAGAGTTAAACCCGCTTTCTTCAACAAGACCACCAATATTCCATACATCGCGATACCCTAACTCGCCTGTTTTATAAGCATCTTTTAACGCATTACGCAGATTTTTATAATTAATTTTTTGTTTATCTAACCCAGTTAATCCAAATATCAAAGTTCCAGGTTGACGATTTTCTGAACTCATACGTTCATATCCGACCAAAGAAGATGCGGAAGCAGATCCAGTACAATCTACAATTTTTTTTGTAAAAATATATCCTTCTCCAAAATTTGAAGCTACAAATATTTTATATCCGCCTTTAGTGTTTTCTATTTGTTTTGGATAACTATAATAAAGAATATTTCCACCAGCTTTTATCAATTCCTCCTCAGCTAAACACGCATACAAGTATTCATTTAATTTTACTTGATTATACCAATGTCTTTTCTGCTTTTTAAATACGGGAAGACTATCAGCATTTTCAGCAATAGTTTTACACACGAGCTCCCAACCAATACCAGAAATAATTTGTCGAGATCCGATATGAAATAAACCTGGGAAATTTACCCCAGCTGTTGTAGTTGTTCCACCTAATTGAGATGTACGCTCTACTACCAAAGTTTTAGCACCCAAACGTGCAGATTGAATTGCAGCTATAGTTCCAGCTGTTCCACCTCCCACAACTACTACGTCAAATTCAGCTTCAATATCTTTCTTAGATGAAGGCGTAAATCCTACACAATTAGTAAGACCCAATGTAGACCCACCGACAACTACCGACAAAAAATCACGCCTCTTCATTTACGCACTCAAAATAAAAACAAAAAAATTGTCAAGTAAATATAAAAAAAGTATTGACATTAGAAAAAAAATAATAAAACTTTACCACATAATAAAAACAATTTCTCCAATAGGAGATGGGGTAAATAAATAAAGTAGAAAATAAATGGGACGGTAACATTGGGGTATGTTACCGTCCTTCATTTTTATCTAGTTAAAAATTGCAAAAAAAAAATGGGACAATTTGCCCCATTTTTATATTCTCTACTCTCGATATTATTTTGAGAATATTTCTTTGATTGCCTTTTGCTCGTCGAGCAACTCTGCATTAGATGCATCAATCTTAGCTCTTGAGAATTCGTTGATATCCAAACCTTGTACGATTTCCCAATTCTTACCATCTGAACGAACTGGCAATGATGTGATAGCACCCTTTGGTGTACCATAGCTTCCGTCTGAACAAACAGCAACACTGAACCAATCACCTGCTGGAGTTGGATTTACCAATGCATTAACTGTTGCAATTGCTGCATTTGCCGCACTAGCTGCACTAGACAAACCTCTAGCTTCAATAATTGCTGCTCCACGTTTTTGAACAACAGGAATAAAATCGTTCTTCAACCATGCTTCATCAGTAATAACTTCAGTAGCTGGTTTTCCAGCAATCTTTGCATTGTAGAAGTCTGGATATTGTGTTGCAGAGTGATTGCCCCAAATTGTCATATTTGAAACTTCCGAAACATGTACACCAGCCTTTTGAGCAAGCTGTGCTTTTGCACGGAATTCATCGAGACGTGTCATAGCAAACCAACGATCTGCTGGAATTTCAGGAGCGTTTTCTTTAGCAATCCAGCAATTTGTATTACATGGATTTCCAACAACGAGAACGCGAATGTCGTCAGCAGCATTTCTCTGAATTGCTTGTCCTTGACCAATGAAGATTTTTCCATTGATACCGAGCAAATCGCCACGTTCCATGCCTTGTTTTCTTGGAACACTACCTACTAACAATGCCCAGTTTGCACCTTTAAAACCTTCGTCAAGGTCACAGGTTGTAACGATATTGCTCAAGAGAGGGAAAGCACAATCATCAAGCTCCATCTTTACACCTGCCAAAGCCTTCATACCAGGTTCGATTTCAATCAAACGAAGTTCTACTGGTTGGTCTGGACCAAAGATTGCTCCGCTTGCGATGCGGAACAAGAGTGAATAACCTATCTGGCCTGCTGCGCCAGTAATTGCAACTTTTATTGGAGTTTTCATTATTATTTTATCCTTAGATTTTTGGTTAAATTATTGCCAGTTGAATGGGAATTCAAACGCAAGAATTAGGCGTTGTTCCGTTGTAACTGTCGATGATGAAATGTTGTCGTATTGATACGAGTAACGCAAAGCTAAGTCCATAACTTTGGTCAAATGTGCAATAAGTGCAATTTTAAATGTTGCTGAATATTTACTTGTATCCTGCAAGTCTAAAGTAGATGTCAACGACTGTTCAAGACGGAAAGTCTTCGATATAATCCACGAAAGATCCTCTTGGAATAACGCCATTGCAACCCATTCAACGCCTTCATGATATGTATCTACATAACGAACAGCAGGACCAGGTCCAATATCAATAATCAAGTTATGACGTTTGAAATCGAAACGATAACCGAGCGTGAACGCTTCGTCAACTTGATGTTGAACACCTTTAACTTGGTCGCGTTTGTAGTTTAATAAGTTTGCAAAATACCATGTTTTTGTTTCGTTAAAGAAACGTTTAAACGTAGTATCTAAACCATAGTTGTCAACAGTGACATCTTTTGCACCTGCTGAGTCTGTCTGCGATGTATAATTGTAATACAACGTAGCCGCAAAGATATTTACGTCCCACTCTTTCTTTACATCAAAACTTGCATAGAACGAATATGTCGATGAATCTGTATCACGATATTCAATACCACCTTTCAAGCGGAACTGCCATCCTTCTGGGAAATTTTGTTGAACAAAATTTCTGTAATCTTCAACCCATTCCGGATCTTTATCTTCTGGAGTTGGTGCTGCAGGATCTTCTTTCTTAGGTTCTGGAGCTGGTGCAGGAGCTTCTGCAACCTTCGCATCTTCAGACTTAGGAGTAGTCATTGCCAACTCTTTCTTTGAGATAGAAGCTACTGGAATAGAAAGCACTCCATACTTAGTCTTCAAAGGAATAATTCCATCTTTTTCAGCAGCTGGCTCACCAGTAAAAACTTCACCACTTGTGAGAGTAAATATTTCTTCCGCTGCGTTAACAGATAACACAGTAGCTACAAATGCAGCTACTATCGACACTTTTTTTAATACTTCTATTAATTTCATATTATTTAGAGATAAAATAAACTCTTACGACAATGGCACACATATTACTAGTGGCAAGCTTTTTTTATATTCTTTTTAAAACAATATCTACTTAAAAAAAAAGAGTTGAACTGATTCAGAAATAAATTCATTATACTCGGTAAATTTTTTTAATAATTAAGGAGTTCTCAAAATGGCAGTTCCAATATCACAAGTTTTAAGCGTAGCAAAATACGCTATTTCGAACACTCTTAAAGGCAAGAAAAAGTATCCATTAGTTATGATGCTTGAGCCTTTATTCCAATGTAATTTAGCATGCTCTGGTTGTGGAAAAATTCAAGAACCACCAGAAATTCTCAAGATGAGAATGCCAAAAGAAAAAGCTTGGGCTGCAGTAGAAGAATGCGGAGCTCCCGTTGTAAGTATAGCAGGTGGAGAACCATTACTCCACCCAGAAATGCCTGAAATGATTGAGGGCTTTATAAAACGCAAGAAATTTGTTTATATGTGCTCTAATGCACAAGTATTGATGGGCAAGATAGATTTGTATAAACCTAGCAAATATTTTTCGTTGGGTATCCATCTCGATGGAACAAAGAGAATGCACGATAAGAGCGTAAATAAGGAAGGTGCTTACGATATTGCAGTAAAAGGTATTAAAGAAGCCGTTAAACGCGGATTCAGAGTAACAACAAACACCACAATTTTCAACAACGCCGATCCTGAAGAAGTACGTGCATTTTTTGATGAAGCAATGGCTTTGGGCGTTGAAGGTATGATGATTTCACCTGGATTCCCATACGATAAAGCTCCAAATCAAGACATTTTCTTGGAAAGAACTAAGACTATTGAACTTTTCAGAAAAATTTTGGGAAATCCACATAAGAATTGGGTATTTAATCATTCTCCAGGATTCCTTGCATTCCTTAAGGGAGAGCAAGAATACGATTGCACACCGTGGGGAAATCCAACTTACTCTATCAAGGGATGGCAAAAACCATGCTATCTTATCAACGATGGGTACTGCGAAACATTTGCAGAACTGATGGCAGAAATTGAGAAGTATGATCTTGGACATCGCGGAACTCGTCCAGAATGTAAAGATTGTATGCTTCATAGTGGTTATGAGCCAAGTGCAGTATGCGACATCTTTGGTAGCTTTGGTGGATTATTCAGAGCAGCAAAACACACTTACAATTTCACAAAGAAGGCGTAAAAAATACGGTGTCAGAAGAAGATACCTCAACAGAATTCCAGCCACACCATTTGCCTCTGCTTTGCGAAAATATTTTTTGTAAAGATGGTTATGCTTCGGTTCTGCCCAATTTTGAGCATAGACCAGAACAAGAGCAAATGGCGTTTTTTTGTGCACAAACATTTGCATCCGGATTACCTTTGATTTTTGAGGCTGGGACGGGCGTTGGTAAAAGTCTAGCATATTTGATTAGTGGAATAATAGCAGCAAAACGATTTAAAAAGAAACTCATAGTTTCAACTCATACAATATCTCTCCAACAGCAGATTATTGAGAAAGATTTACCTCGCATAAGAATGCTTTTTAACTCGTGCGATACCCTCAATGATTGCGCAAATTTTCAAGCTGCCCTTTTAATAGGACGATCAAATTACATCTGTACAAATCGACTAAAAAGAGCTTTAGCAGATAAAAAGGATTTATTTAATACGGCAGAAACTGAAGAATTAGAGCGTATTGCAGAGTGGGCAAAAACTACAAAAACAGGAATAAAAGATGAACTCAAACCTCCGCCAAATCCAGAAGTTTGGAGTTGGATATGTGCCGATTCATCATCGTGTACACCGCGTTCATGCGATGATACCTGTTTTTACCAAAATGCCCGACGCAAAGTAGCATCGGCAGATATTGTAATTTTGAATCATAGCTTATTGTTCTCGCTCGTAGCGGGAGCAGAGATAGCTTCCGACTCTATACTGTTTGAAGATGATATGTTAGTTCTAGATGAAGCTCATCTTGTTCCGGAAATTGCTAGTGCGATCTTCGGAATATCATTGAGTAGTGGTGGAATTATTCGCGAACTCAACAGAATATATAATCCTAAAAAACGCAAAGGTTTAATAACGCGAACTTCTCTAGCTGAATACTTCGACAAAAAATTGGTAGAAGAAACCATTTTATGCGTAGAAGAATTTTTCAAAAACGTGCGTGAAAATCGTTTAAAGAAACGAGATATGGTGCGTCTTGAACAGGAAAGCTGGGGCGAAGATGTCATCTTGCATAAGCTAGAAGAAGTAGAACTAATGCTAAAGCACTTTGCCCAAAATGCACTAACAGAAAAAGAAGCGGCAGAAATAAACGACTATAAAGATAAAATAAAATCTTTTAGAATTTCATTAGAAACCTGTCTGTACCTTACAGAACCCGACAATGTGTACTGGTTAGAATGTTACGATAGCGATAGAAAAGTACGTATAAATTCTGCACCCATAGAAGTCTCAAAAATTCTCCGCAATATTCTATTTGACAGACAATCGCCCGTAATTATGACATCAGCAACAATGGCAATTAATGGAGACTTATCGCGTTTTGTATCCGCAGTAGGCGCCGATACTGCTGAAACATTTGTAGTTAATTCGCCATTCGATTATCAGAAAAATATGTGTGTGTTCTATGCAATAGACGCTCCCGCATACGAACGAGGGCACAGTGCTGATAACTCAGAATTAGCCACTTGCGTAGAAAAACTTTGTTTTCTGGTAAAAGGTGGTACTCTAGTTTTATTCACAAATTATACCGAATTAAATAAAATAGCCCAACATCTTAAAAAATCTGAAATTTTAAACGATAGAAAAATTTTAGTTCAAGGTATAGATGGCGGTAGAATGGAAATTCTACGTGAATTTTCAAATAGAGGCAATGCCGTAATACTAGGAACCGACTCGTTCTGGACGGGTGTAGATATACCAGGAGAAGCATTATCACAAGTAATAATTACAAAACTTCCGTTTGAAAATTTTTCTCATCCGCTTATTGAAGCAAAATGCGAACGTGCAGAAAACTTGGGCGAAAGCGGTTTTATGAATGTATTACTTCCAAACGCTGTAATAAAGTTTCGTCAAGGTTGCGGACGTTTAATCAGAACAAAAAAAGATAAAGGCGATATCATAATTCTAGATTCTCGTATAGCCTCAAAAGGATATGGCAGATTTTTCTTAGACAGTTTACCAGTATCGGCAAAACGTTTCAGAATAAAAAATTTAGACGAAGATTTAATTTCTGATTTTGAAAATCTAGGAATTTTATAACTATAATTAATATCTTGACTGATTTACAATAACAAACAAAAATCTATAACATTATGGATAAATTAGAAGAAATATTTAAAATGCAGTTTGAACTCAATAAGAGAATTGGTATAGATTCTTCAAATATGAGCGATGAAGAAAAAATCAAGTGGACTCTTAATTATAGCAGAGCCTTAGCTCAAGAAAATGCAGAACTTGTCGATTCATTACCATGGAAGTGGTGGGCAAAATATCAAAATTTTGATATTCAGAACGCTAGAGTTGAAGTGGTAGATATGCTCCACTTTTTAGTATCTCTAGCACAAGTTTTGGGAATGACTGCCGATGATTTTTATCAAGCATACGCAAAGAAAAATCAGATAAATCATGGTCGTCAAGATTCTGGCTACACGACAAAAGACGAAAACGATTGTCGCTCAATCTAAAAAAGTTTTCCACAAATATCTCAACTACAAAAGGCAATTCAATGAATTGCCTTTTGTAGTTTTTATAACAGAAAATATATTAATCAATTTGGGGTAAATCATTTTTCCACTTTATTTTTAGATTAGAAATGAAATAACTTTTCCCTTTATCATTATTGCCTTGATAAAACAAATATGTTTGACCTTGCGGAGTTGTGAATATATGAGGATGTCCCGATTCACTTGCATTCCATGCATTGACATCGCCATTTTTCAAGAAAGGCGTATCACTCAAACGCTTAAAGTTTATTCCATCTTCACTTACAGCAACTCCAATTTGTTGAGGTTTGTTGTTATATGCTCCAGCATAAAACATATAAAGCTTGTTGCCTCGCACTACGCACGCTGCAGCTTCAATACATTTCTGTTCCCAAGGTAATTCTGGCTTTAATATAGGAGCGTCTTTGGAAAGATGAGTCCATTGATTGCGAGAAAAATCTGTATCTATCGGAGCCGATGCGACTCCTTGCATCTGAATTTTTCCTTCTGTATCACGCGTTGCATAATACAAAAAATACTTACCTTTAAACTCTATAACTTCCGCATCAATAGCCCTACCATTATTCCATTTTCCGTCTGGACGAAATATTGGATTAGTTGCGTTGCGTTTAAAATTTATACCATCACTTGAACTTGCATGACAAATTGCATCTTTAGCAAAATTGCCATACGATTGATAGAACATATGCACAACACCATTGCGAACAAGAAGCCCTGGGGCACAAATTCCATTCTTTTCAACACCTTCTTTTTCAGGTAGTACTTCGCCGATACGTTTCCAGTTTATCAAATCAGAACTTTCTGCAATACCGATAGAATATCCTTTAAAAACCTTAGATGGTGGAATTGTATAATACATTAAATAACGTCCACCAAAATATATAACATAAGGATCTTTGGTAAAAGGAGTGCCTCTACGTGAAGTATCTGCATACATCATTCCACCATTATCAGCTATTAATTTTGCTTCGGGATAATCCTTCAAATAACTATTATCAAAATCAGATTGGCACGATGTCAATACACAAACAAATGCAACAAATATTGTATTTATTATCTTTCTCATTGTGTTTTTTATGTTTTTTAAGTTACTTTTCTTTTTCAAGTAATACGGTTATTATATATATTATTACACCTACACAAATCCCGCAATCAGCGACATTAAACGCAGGCCATCGATAATTTACAAGTGGCAAATGAACATCTATAAAATCAATTACATGTCCATAATAAACTCTATCGCACAAATTACCTAACACGCCACCAGCAAATATGCCCATTGTAAACTGCCCCAATCTAGATGAAAAACCAAGATGAGAACGAAACAACCACATTGCAGCTAATGCCAATATGGCAATAGATGAAAGCAAATAGGTTTTCCCAGCTAACATTCCCCAAGCCGCACCTTCATTTGTTATGTGAACTAAGTACAAAAAGCCGTCTATTATTGGAATTGGCTGATTTTCCCCAATAAAATGATATGTTGGATTACCTTGTTCCCACGGGATATTTAGCACCACTGCATACTTTGTAACTTGATCAAACAGCAATGTCAAAACAAGAACTACAAAGAAGAAAATCGAACTATTCTTTTTTTTCATTAAAATAGATTACATTCCAGTATCGATATCGTCATCATCTGACTTCTGTTGCCCAGTAGAATCCATACCCATATCGAAAACACTTTCTCTGCGAATAGATTTTACACGACTTATCTCTAGTTCATGAATTTCCTGTCCTTCTTTAGTATAGCGTGTAAAAGGAACAGCATCTAATCTAGACTCAGGAATAGGCTTGCCTGTAACCTCACAAACGCCATACGTGCCGTCTTTTATACGCTTCAAAGCAGCCTCTATTTCAGCCAACATTTCTGTTTGATTAGAAATCATATTATAAGCTAAATCGCGCTCAAAGCTTGCCGAACCTGCATCAGCTAAATGTTGGCCATTTGAAGACAAGTCCCCAGCATCCTCTTTTGCCGAACGTTGCATAACTTCTTCAGAACGAGATGCAACCCCTTCTGAATGGTGATTGCGTAACTCGATAAGTTTGTTATAATATTTTTTCCATTTGCGAGGAACATCTTTACTTTCGAGTTTCTCAATACTTTGAGCTTCTACTGGATTAAAACCTAACAAATCAAAAATAGTTGCAACACCTTCCGACTTATTTTCTAGTTTTATCACTCCCTTAACAGTTTTCTTTGGTTGAACTTTTTTCTTATTAGGAGTATCAGATTCTTTTTTAGCCAACTTGGGATGAACATTATTTGCCATATCTTTAAAATAGGCATCTAAGTCTTCCAAAGTAAAAGCTATGTGATGCGAAGCTTTATCTACACGCCATGAACTGTCATCGCGAATAGCTGAAGAAAAACTTATATCATTTTCTGTTTCTTCTGAAATTATATTATCAACAACACTCTGCAATTGTTCGTTTTTTACCGCAGAAATTTTAACAGATGAATTACTCTGTTTCTGCTTAGAAGGTTTCTTTTTAACAGATATGTTTATCTTTACTGCTGGTTCTTTTTTTGCAGAAATTTTTGTCTGCATTTTAGACTCTTTAGCAGAAAGCTTTGTAGAAACTTTCGATTTTACAGCTACTCTTGTTCCTTTCGATTTTTCAACCGACTTTATAGAAGATTTTTTATCTGTATTCTTTTTTGCCATAAGCTTTTTAAGCATTATTTATTTGAAATTGCACCTTCACAACGTTCACATATACCGCTGTCATTTACATTTTTGACAATACGCCAACAACGAACGCAACGAACACCTTCAGCCTTGTGAGCTTGAACAGAAGTTGTTTCAAATTTACCTTCAACTATTCGTACATCAGATACTATAAAGATTTCTGCCAAACTTTTTTCAAATTCACGTAAAATCTTTGCATCTTCGCCACCTTCACGAACCATTACCTCTACTTCGGCTTCTAAGCTCTTGCCGATAACTTTATTTTGACGCAATTTTTCAAGTTCTTCATTTACAAAATCACGCAACTGCAAGATTCTATCTATCTTTTCAACAACACCAGTAGAATCTAGTAATGTTTCATACAATGGGAAATCCTGTAAATGTATAGAATCTTCAATATACTCATCACCATTTTTGAATGAAAATGCCTCATCACAAGTAAATGTTAGAATTGGAGAAGCCACTTTTATAAGGATATCGCTTATAATATCCATTGCCGTCTGCGACGAACGACGCTCAAACGAATTACTTCCAAATGTGTACAAACGGTCTTTTAGAATGTCGTGGTAAATTCTTGAGAGCGTTACCCCGCAGAAATTATCTATTAGCTTATAGACTTTGTGGAATTCATAAGCTTCGTATGCTTTATCAGCTTCACGAGCAAATTCTGCAGCTTTAGCAACAGCCCATCTATCTACTGCATCAAGATTTTCAATAGATACCGCATCAGTTTTATTGAAGTCACTTATGTTTCCTAACTGATACATTATGGTATTTCTAAAACCTCTGTATGCATTTGCAACATGAGCCATAATGCCTTCAGAAATTGGCATATCATTCTGATAATCAACAGAACTAATCCACATACGAACAATATCAGCACCCCACTTACCTACATACATATCGGCAGTTTGAGGTTTACCATCGCTCTTTGAAATCTTCTTGCGATGCTCATCGACAATAAAACCGTGAGTAATTACACGTTTATATGGAGCTTTTCCCTTTGTAGCAATAGCTGTCCATAACGAACTTTGGAACCACCCTCTATGTTGGTCGCTACCTTCAAAATACAAATCTGCTGGCCATGATAAATCATTATGTCGCGACAAGCAAGCCAAATGACTAGAACCAGAATCAATCCAAACGTCGAGAGTATCTGTACCTTTCTTCAAATCATCT
>JAGAOA010000059.1 GCA_017623955.1 Opitutales bacterium | reverse complement strand
CTGAAGAATACAATTTCTTTCGCAGGATTGTCTGATTGCGATATGGAGAAAGGTCAAATGCGTTGCGATGTGAACGTCTCTTTGCGTCCTAAGGGTTCCGATAAACTTGGCGTAAAAGTTGAAATGAAAAACATCAATTCAACATCTAATGTTCGCAACTGTATCAATTATGAAATTAAGCGTCAAAAAGAGTGCTTAGAAACAGGTGTTCCAATCATTCAAGAAACACGTCGTTGGGATGCTGTTTTGGGGCTTACACAGTCAATGCGTAATAAGGAAGATGAGCACGATTATCGTTACTTCCCAGAGCCAGACCTTATGCCTGTAAAAATTTCTAAAGAATTGCTAGCGTCTATCAAAGCAAACTTGGTAGAAATGCCATTCGATAGACAACGTCGTTATATGAACGACTATTCGTTGCCATACTCTGTGACATCAGTAATGTGCCACGATAGAGACTTGTGCGAGTACTTTGAAAAATCGTTGAAAACTTACGATAAAAATCCAAAGGCAACCGCGAATATGCTCGTAAACGATTTGTTGCGTGAACTTTCTGCGTCATCATCCGAAGAAAATCAAGAAGACTTGGTAAGTTCTTTCGATGCCGATGAAGAAAAACCATTTGAACATAAACGTCGATTAGATGATACTTGCTTGCTATCTCCAGAAAATCTTGCAGGCTTGGTAAAGATTATCGATGATGGTGCAATTTCAAAACAAATCGCAAAAGAAGTTTTTGTTGAAATGTTTAATACGGGTAAAACCGCAGAAGCAATCGTAGAAGAAAAGGGCTTGAAACAAAATAGCGATTCTAACGAACTTGAAGCATTCTGTCAGGCAGCTATTGATGCAAATCCTAAAGCTGTTGGCGAATATAAAACTGGAAATGATAAGGCTATAAATGCTTTGATAGGTCCGGTTATGAAAGCGTCAAAGGGCAAAGCAAATCCTGGAATGTTGCTTGGTATTCTCAAGAACCTTATAAAATAATATGACAGTTGCAATTATTGTAGTTTTGATAGCTTGTGCATTGAAAACATTTGCAGAGGTTGTTTTGGATGTTCTCAATTTAAGCAATGTAAAAAAATATGCTAATGAAGTTCCAGAGGCGTTTAAAAGTTTTATGGATTTCCAAAGCTATCAAAAAAGTGGAGCATATACTCAAGCAAAAACAAAGTTTGCAATACTTGAGAATGTATTTGCTTTTGCTTTATTGAGCTTGTTGTTAGTAAGTGGGGCTTTAAGTTTTTGCTATGGAGCTTTTGTCAATTTGTTTGGTGGCGGATATTTTGCACAAGCATTTTCATTGGTTGCAGTTGTAATGCTGATATCTATTCCATCATTGCCTTTTGATTATTATGCTCAGTTTGTAATAGAACAGAAGTTTGGTTTTAATAAAAGCTCTCTAGGCTTGTGGGTTAGCGATAAAATTAAAGGTGTAATTGTTTGTGTTGTTTTGTGTGTGCCTATATTGGCATTGATATTGTGGTTTGCACAAACATTTTCAAATACATGGTGGATATGGGGGTTTATTGCCGTTGCAGTGTTCCAAGTTGTAATGATTATAGTTTATCCAATGTTCATAGTTCCATTGTTTAATAAGCTTGAAGATTTGCCAGATGGCGAATTGAAAACAGCACTTTTTAATCTAGCCAATAAAGGTAAATTTTTCGCTCGAAAGATACAGGTTATAGACGGCAGTAAGCGAAGTTCCCATTCCAATGCATATTTTACAGGTTTTGGTAAATTCCGCAGAATAGTTTTGTTCGATACCCTCATAGAACAGTTGGAACAAGATGAACTTGAGGCAGTTCTAGCTCATGAAATAGGTCATTATCGAAAAGGACATATTTTAAAAATGATTGTAACATCGTTTGTTATGACTTTTGTAATGTTTGCATTAATGGGTTATATCGCAAATTGCGAATGGTTTTATGTCCAATTTGGTTTTGATAAAGCGTGGGGCTTGGGTAGTGTAATTCTTATGTATGTTTTGTTTGGAGGGGCGTTTACATTTTGGCTTGCTCCAATTACAAATTATTTCTCGCGTAAAAATGAGTACGAAGCCGACTTGTTTGCGTCTGAGTTATGCAGTGGCGGTGGGTCGTTGATTTCTGCTCTAAAAAAACTGCATAAGAAAAATTTGGGAAATTTAACACCACATCCCATTTATAGTGCATTTAATTATTCACATCCAACACTAGCTGAACGAATGAAAGCTCTTGAAAAATAAATGAAAAATAATAAAAAAAACTCCTCTAAAAATATTTCACTAGAAAGAGTCGTTTCGTTTCTCGACAAGCTTTCGGATAAAGATAAAGTAGCCGATTTTCATGGTTCGTACAATGGTTTGCAGTTCCAAAATTCTGGTAAAGTATCACGCGTGGCAATGGCAGTCGACGGTGGTATTGCAGAAATTGATGCAGCTGCTACATTGGGTGCCGACCTACTAATTGTTCATCATGGAATGTTATGGAATGCTCCAATTCCATTTGTTGATAACAATTATAAAAAGATAAAAACACTCATTGATAACGATATCGCAGTTTATTCAATGCATCTGCCTTTAGATGCTCACGATAAAATAGGAAATAATGTTTTGTTGGCGAAAGCACTCGATTTAAAAATTAAGGGTCGTTGTTTTGAACACGAAGGTAAAGATATCGGAGTTTTGGTTGAATCACCTCAAGGAGGTATTCAAGAGTTAGAGTATCGTTTAGAAAACTTATTTCCACATACCTATAAAGCAATTCGTTATGGAACCGAAAAACCTAAGAATATTGCGATATGTTCTGGTTCGTGCGGAGACGTAGTTCCTTTGTTAAAATCTATGGGTATTGATACTCTAATTTGTGGAGAGTTGCGTCAGAAGCATTTTACAATGGCTCAAGAGATGGAGTTAAATCTCTATCCATGTGGACACTATGCAACCGAGCGTTATGGAGTTATGGCGTTGGGTGAAGCCGTTGCTGAAAAATTCAATCTTCCATGTAATTTTATAGAAATGCCAAATCCTCTATAAAAAAAGCTTTATATTTTCTAAAAAAAAAAGATAATGGCTCACAAATAAAGTGCTTATGAAAAAGATAGCTGTAATAAATGGAGTTAATTTAAATAGACTTGGTAAACGCGAGCCTGAAATTTATGGTAGTCAAACATTGAAAGATTTGACTGCAATGTTAGATGCACATGCGAAGATATTAGGAGTAGAGCTTGTGCATTTTCAGTCTAATCATGAAGGCGACATCATCGATAAAATCCAAGAGCTTTCTGATAGTGGCGTTAAATTGGGTATTATAAATCCGGCAGCATTTACACATCAATCAGTTGCACTCCGAGATTGTATTGCAGGTTGCGAAATAAAATTTGTAGAAGTGCATATATCTAATATATATAAGCGTGAGGAATTTCGTCATAATTCATTCACAGCAGCATCTTGCGAAGGTGTTATATCTGGATTAGGTTTAAAGGGCTATGTTGCAGCTTTAAATTATTTAGCAAGTTTGTAGTTAAAATTATTGTGTTGTTTTTCTAGCAAAGGGAATTTGCTAGGTGCTTTTGTGCAAGATGGATTTAAATATAGATTATGAAAAAGAGCTGAATGCAGATCAGTTAGCGGCAGTGATGGCTCCACCTAACCGACCTGCATTGGTGCTTGCTGGAGCAGGATCGGGTAAAACTAGAACGCTAACATATAGGGTAGCGTGGCTCATTTCTGAATGTGAATTTTCTCCTCGCGAGATTTTGCTTTTGACATTTACAAACAAAGCTGCAGCCGAAATGCTCGATCGTATTTTTCGTCTAACAGGAGTCAGTGCAAGTGAATTTTGGGGAGGAACATTCCATTCCATAGGTTGTCGTTTTTTGCGTATATATGCCGATAAAATTGGCTTAGAGCAAAATTTTACAATTCTTGATGCTGAAGATTCCGTAAAGCTTTTGAAGTCTACCGCAGAATTGGTTAAGCCAAAATTTTTTTCATCAAAGACAAATCCTAAGGCAAATTTGTTGTTTGAAATTATAAGTTTTGCTCGAAATACACAGACTTCAATTTCCGAAGCTATGGTAAATCGTTTCTCGTGGATAGAAACCCCCGTTACGCAAATAGAAGAGATAGCCGAAGCCTATCGACAAGCAAAGCGAGCCTCAAATAGTTGTGATTTTGACGATATGCTCGAACTTTGGTATGAATTGTTATTGAAAAACCAAGATGTTTTAGATACATATCGCCGGCGTTTTAAAAATATTTTGGTTGATGAGTATCAAGATACAAATAAATTGCAGTCGTCAATTTTAGATTTAATTGCAGATAGTGGGCAAATTAGTGCAGTTGGTGATGATGCTCAATGTATATATTCGTGGCGTGGAGCCGAGATTGATAACATTCTAACCTTCAAAGATAGATTTCCTGCCGCTAATATTTATAAGATAGAACGCAATTATCGTAGTTCCGCTCAAATTTTGGAATTTGCCAATCAAATTTTAGAGCAAATGCCAACTTCTGATGATTATCGTAAGACATTAGTTCCTGCAAAAAGTGGAGTAAATAAGCCGATAGTTCTTTCAGCCCTAGATGGTGCGTCGCAAGGTCGATTGGTATCTGAACTTGTGCGAGAAATAGGCGAAGGCGGTACGTACGATTATTCTGATATAGCAGTCTTGTACCGTTCGCATTTTCAAGCAATGGATGTTCAGTTGCAAATGCAGTATAAAAATATTCCATTTGTAATAACTAGTGGTCTTAAATTTTTTGAGCAAGCATATATAAAAGATGTAATAGCACAAATAAAGTTTGCTGCAAATCCCAAAGATTATATCAGTTTTCATCGTTTTGTTCGTTTTCTCGAAAAGATTGGCGATAAAACTGCAAAGAAAATCTATGATACCGCAGTAACTATTTCAGAAAAAAATACAGTTTCAATTTACGAAGCACTTTGCGATAAATCAGTAATAGCTAAAGTTCCAGTTGTTTCGCGAGAAAATTTTGAGGCTATGGCAAAATCGATGCTTGAAATATCGAAAAATGTAATGGCTTTGAGTTCAGTTGATAAGCAGAAAGCGCCAAACTCAAATGCTAACGATTACATTCAAATGTCGCTTTTTGGTGATTCAGCTGAAAATCACAATTCTTCAAAATCCATAGGGCCAGAAGAAAAAATGCCAGAAGAGATAGTCGAATATGTCTGTTCAGGTTGGTACAAAAACGTAATGATGCAAACGTACGAAGATTATCCAGAACGTGCAAAAGATTTTGATGCACTTATGGAGTACGCATCTAAATATAGTAATTTTGAAGGCTTTCTAGCAAACGTAACATTGGAAGTATCCGAAACTACGCAAGAGCAAAAAGAAAATACATCGCGAGTGCGTTTAATGACAGTTCATCAAGCTAAGGGACTTGAGTTTCCAGTAGTTTTTGTAATCGGAGCTGCCGATGGACTTTTCCCTACAAATAGAAGTATAGAAGATGGCGATGTAGAAGAAGAACGTAGACTTTTTTATGTAGCTACAACTAGAGCAATGGATCATCTAATTATAACTTACCCTAAAGTTAGTGTCGTAGCAGGCGAACTTCAAATGCGTCCCAAGTGCAGATTTTTAGATACAATATCGCAAGAATTATATACAAATAATATCTAATGAAAGAAAATATATGAAATACATTTTGTTTACACTCGTATCTTTGTTTTTTTCGCTCTCTTTGAGTTCTACACCAAAGGGCTTTACAGGTAATCCAATTTTACCTGGAACGTATGCTGATCCCGCCATAGTTTGTTATGATGATGTTTTCTATATTTATTCTACATCAAATGGCTCTGCGTGTGTGTGGTATTCAAAAAACTTCAAAAATTGGCGTGTTAGAAATTTGAATTGGCCTACATCTACTAAAATTCGTAATCAGTGGGCTCCATGTATGCGTAAAATAGGAAAATATTTTTATTTGTTCTACTAGCTAGATAGTCAGATTTACGTTGGAAAATCTAGTTCGCCTTTCGGACCTTTTGAAAATATAAAAGGACAAGAAAATGGTAAGGATATTCCTTTCATAAAAGCTCGCGAATTTTTCCCCAAAATTCATACCATAGATGCTGATGTATTTATTGATGATGATAATCGTGCTTATATCTATTGGGGCAGTGGTCTTGGTTTTAAAGACGGTGTGTGTGCTTTTGCTGAATTAAAAGATGATGTTTCAGGCTTCAAAACAAAACCTAAAAATATCACTCCCAAAGGCTTCTTTGAAGGTTCTAATCTAATGAAACGCAATGGTAAGTATTATTTAATGTATTACGATGTTATATTTTTTAAAGATACATATTGTGTAAAGTATGCAGTTATCGATACTCCAGAAGGTCCATTTGTCTACGGTAAAAATAATCCGATTCTAGAAACTCATTTTCCTACTCGCACCTATGGACCTGGGCATCATTCAACAATAAAGATTGGCGAAAAATATTATATTGTCTATCATAAGATGGAGTATCCAAGAATGTTTGAAGGTCGTTCTGGCTCTCGACAAACGTGTATAGACGAGCTTCGTTTTGATGCTGACGGAAATATTTTGAAAATAGTTCCAACAAAGACTGGAGTTGAACTTGATATTTTGAAGAATGCTAAAAATCAGAATCAGATATTTCCTGTCAAAGTTGCCTCTTCAAAATCTTCTGGAAAGACTCCAAATTATTATAAACCAGAAATGGCTTTTGATGATTCTTTTGATACTATTTGGGAACCAGATATGAGGCAAACAAATGTATGGCTTGCCGCTGATTTAGGTAAATCTTGCGAAATAGAAGCGTTCGAGCCAGTCTTTGCCGAAGTTCGTGCAAATGTTATCTATAAAATAGAAACATCAAATGCTTTGGTTGAAAACATTTCAGATGTAAAAGATTGGCAGTTGTATGGCGAGTTCAGAAATGGCGATGTAAACGAGTGGCCTCATAGAATTCAGAAGTCGGTAAAGGCTCGATTTGTTCGTTTGAGTGTCCTAAATTTCAATTCGCGAGGAGGTATTTGGGAGTTTAAAATTTTTGGTAAATAATACCTAATTCAACATTGCCTTATTTTAATAAGATAGCCTTTGTAGTTGTTCTGCGGTTAAACTTATCAGTTATTGAAAAGTATCTAGCACGAGCATTTGTAGGAATTTTTGCCGATGTAATCTTGTTCGGTTCAGAGATTGTGCATAAAAGTGTATCGTTTACTTTGTTTGTTTTCAAACTTAGTATTTTATAAACTCCTCAAATTCTGGTTCATTCCAACTATGATGATGATATAGTTGTGCTAATTTTACAGTATATCCCAGTCAAATTTTTAATTGACTGATAAGATTGAGTAATGTACTCGTATCTGGATGAAGAAATTACTTATTTTTGTATTATTAGTGTCAACTTCTGTTTTAAATGCAGTCGACACATCAAAGCCATATACACGCTGGTGGTTTTTTGGAAATTCTGTCGAAAAAGAAAGTCTTACTTACCAGCTTGAGTATATGAAATCGGTAGGCATAGGAGGAGTTTGTATTGCTCCTGTTGACGATAAGTATAATATTGGCAAGCATAGTATGGATTTTCTTTCACCTAAATATATGGATATTCTTGCCTATATATCTTCAGAAGCCAAACGTTTGGGTCTTAGTGTAGATATGACAATGGGTTGTGGTTGGCCATTTGGTGGACCATGGATTTCCGAAGAATTGTCTCCTAAAAGACTCGACGAAAATTTGAAATGTGTTTCTACTAAATTCAAAGTAAAGCGTTCTGCTCCTGGGGGGATGGGTTATACTGCAAATCCTTTCGACCCCCAAGCATATAGATTGCATGCCGAGGTTTTTAAAAATGCGTTCAATAAAGCGTATGGCGATAAGAAAATTATCAGAGCATTCTTCAACGATTCGTATGAATACTTTTCAGCAAATTGGACAGACGATTTTCTTGAACAATTCAAGAAACGTCGTGGATACGATTTTGCTCCGTATATGAAGGATATCTTTTTAGATAAAACTGAAAAATCGGCAGAAGAAATTGAACGCCTTTGGCAAGATTATCATGAAACAATCTCCGACTTAGTTTATGATACAATGGCTGAATATACAAAGGCTTGTACAAATATGGGCTATAAAAGTATATATCAAGCTCATGGTTCACCCGCAAATTTGATAGATTTATATGCTCTTTCCGACATTCCAGAAACAGAATCATTTGGAGCAAGTACTTTCGATATTCCACTTGTGCGTCGCGATGAAGATTATCCTGTGCATATTTTCGGACAGCCTACAAAAATTTCTATGAAATTTGCCTCATCGGCTGCGCATTTGTATGGCAAAAAGTTGGTTGCATCTGAAACTTGTACATGGCTTGCAAACCACTTTAAAACATCGCTTGCACAAATGAAACCAGAAATTGATAAACTTTTTGTAAGTGGCATAAATCATATATTTTATCATGGTATGCCGTACACACCTAAAGATGAAGATTTCCCTGGAATGTTGTTTTATGCATCGGTAAATTATAACCAAAACTCGCATTTTGTTGAGTTTTTGCCCGAGCTAAATTCTTATGTAAAAGAAATTCAAAGTGTACTTCAAAACTCGAAGCCCGATAACGATGTTTTAGTGTATTTCCCATTGCATTCATTCTGGAAAAATAAGGGACATAAAAAGCACTCTATCTTGATGTTTGATGTGCATAAAGTGTTTTTGTGGTTGCCTCGTTCTCCAGCGTTTGAGTCGTTGCTTGAGCGTATGGAAAAATCAGGGTATACATACGACTTCATTTCAGATAGTGCATTGAAAAATTTGTGTGTAGAAAATGGCATTATAAAATCTAGAGAACAGACATATAAAACTATCGTAGTTTGCGATGTTGACCAGCTTCCACTTTCTACTTACGAAGTTCTAAATAACCTGATTGCAAGTGGGGCAAAGGTTGTTTTTGAGAATAAAATTCCGCAAGATGTTCCAGGGTTTTATAACGTGAAACTGCGTCAGAAAAAAGTAAAAGAAATTTCTGCAAATTGGCAAAATTCCCCAAATGTATTTGTTGGTGATTTTTTTGTTGGTTTAGAAAAAACTGGAGTTAAACAAGAAATGTTGACATCTGCTGGACTAGAATTTGTTAGAAAAACATTGCCTAGTATCTGTCGCAACGTAGTAGTGCATTACGGTTCACGCTCAAGGTTTGTAAGAAAGCGTAAACTAGATACAACTGTTTACTTTATCGCAAACCAATCGCAAAAGTTTTCGCATGGAAAAATCGAATTGGCTGTAAATGCACAACAGATTGAATACTTCAATCCAGTAACAAAAGTTAGAGGTATTTTAGATTCTAAAAAAACTGAAAAAGGTACAGAATTTTACTTGGAATTACTAGCAGGACAGTCTTGTATTATTTATGCTCATAAATATGCAACAAGTCGCCTTTCAAGAATTTCGTTTGTTCAAGATGGCAAAAGTAAATCGATAACAGGCGAATGGCAAATTGACTTTTTGCGAGCAGTTCCAACACCCATTCCAGCCGAAGAAATGCCTCCGAGTTACGTTACAAAACGACTCGCAAGTTGGACAGAATTTGGCAATGAAAACACATCAAATTTCTGTGGAGTTGCTCGCTATTCAATAAACTTCGCCATAGACAATCCATCAGCAAAGTATGTTTTAGATTTAGGCGATGTTCGTGATTGTGCCAAAGTTTATATTAATGGAAAACTTGTAGGTTCAGCGTGGTGTGTGCCTTTCAGATTAGATATTCCAAAGGGTATTCTTAGAAAAGAAAATTCTTTGGTAGTAGAAGTGACAAATAATTCGTTCAATAGGGCAAAGTTGTTCTTCAAGAGAAATCCCGATTGGTTAAAATCTCACATGTTTTTCGATATTACTTACAAAAAATACGATATATCTAAAAAACCTTATGAGAAATCTGGATTGCTTTCCGACGTGAAAATAATAGAGAAAAATTGAGTAAAAATGTGCAATTTTTGACAAAAAAAGAGCTAAAAATAGCTCTTTTTTTTGCATTTTTTTTAAGTTTTTTTTAAGCTTTTACCTAAAAATTCTGAGTACAAATGGACGTTCATCAAATGTCAAATCAGATTTTTCAAGTTTATCGCAAGCTCGTTTGATTGCAGCTTCGTCGGTTGAGTGTGTCGTCAATAGCAACCAAGCTCTACCTTCTATTTCGTGTTTCTTTTGTTGCAGAAGTTCTATTGATATTCCTTCTGAAGCTAATACTGAAGCCACCGAAGCCAAAACACCTGCTTTATCTTTTATCTCTAGGCGAAGATAGAACTCCCCACTTATTTCTTCCAACGAGGCAAAATGCAAGTTTGCGTCTTTTGCTACAATTAAAGAATTTGATGCTCCAGACGATAGCGTTTTTAATGCATCTGCTATATCGGCAATAACTGCACTGGCAGTAGCATCCTGACCCGCTCCACGTCCAATATGAATTGTTCTTCCTACTACATCTCCGCTGAGTGCAACTGCGTTATAAACTTCGTTAACATTTGCAACTACATCGGTAAGAGGCAATATTGCTGGATAAACTGAAACCGAAAGCGAATCTCCGTACTTGCGAGCTGATCCAACAAGCTTTATTCGTGAATTATTCTCATTTGCCCACAACATATCTTCTAGGCGAATTCCTCGAATTCCAGAGACTAACATCTCTTTTTCGGGATTTGCCCATACTCCATGAGCCAAGTATACTAAGATTGAGGTTTTATGGGCGGCATCCCAACCATCGAGGTCAAGCGATTCATCGGCTTCAACGTATCCCAAACGGCGCGCATCTTCCACTATTGCTTCGTATGGGGCCTTTTCGCGTTCCATACGAGTTAAAATATAGTTACACGTTCCGTTTAAAATTCCGTAGATATGTGAAAAACTATTTGCAACAAGACCTTCACGTAAAATTTTTATGATTGGAATTCCACCAGCAACGCTGGCTTCAAAAAAATATTTACCGCCAAATTTTTCAGCTGTTTCAAAGATTTCTGCACCGTATTTGCTTATTACTGCCTTATTTGCACTTACTACGGCTTTCCCTTGTTTTAATGCGGCAAGAGTTAATTCTAAGGCTTTTCCCGTTCCGCCCATAAGCTCACATACTATATCTATTGACGGATCATTGACGACATCGTATGGATCTTCGGTCATTTGTTCGGCTGAAATTACGATATCGCGTTTTTTGCTGATATCACGCACGCAAGCTTTTGCTAATTTGTATGTTGCTCCAAAACGAGATTGCATACGTTCTTGGTCTATTTGCAAGTGTTTCCAAACACCTTGACCAACTGTACCCATGCCGATGAATCCAATTCTATATACTTTTTGCTCCATATCTAAAATCTATTTTCAGTTCCTTTTAGAAGTCTTGATATATTGCTACGGTGGCGATATACGATGATCAATGCTATTGCTACTGCTACATACAATGCAACAGAATTTCCATAGATACATCCAGATGAAATTGGCAGGGATATTGCCATTACTATTGATGCTAATGAAACATATCGGCTTGCATAGAAAACTAGCACCCACAAAAGTAAACCTATTAAAATAGGTATAATCATAGCAAATAGAAGTCCTCCTATTGTTACTGCAACGCCTTTACCACCTTTAAACTTTATGAAAATTGAAAAGCTATGACCTACTATTGCAGAGGCGAGTCCTACATAT
>JAGAOA010000058.1 GCA_017623955.1 Opitutales bacterium | reverse complement strand
GTCAGTTGGGCGTAGGGGATTACGATATGCGAAAAATTAAACGCATATCTGTTCCTTATAAGTATGGACTGTAATGGCTGAGGATATTTTTGACGTAGTTGATGAAGATAATAATGTGGTATCGACTGCACCACGTTCGGTGGTTCATTCGTTGGGATTACGACACAGAGCTGTCCACGTTGTGATTTATTCTCAATCGGAAAAAGGTCGAAAAATTTTACTTCAGAAACGTTCAGCATCTAAAGATTTATATCCAAATTTATACACAACATCTTGTTCTGGTCACGTAGATAGCGGTGAAAGTTACGAGGTTGCTGTTGTCAGAGAAATGAAAGAGGAAACTGGATTAGTGGTAAATATTTCTGAGTTGACACCTTTGGATATTACTCCTGCATGCAAAGAAACTGGATATGAGTTCACAAAAGTATATGAATTCTATTGCGATGAAGATACCGAATTTGTCTATTCTAAAGATGAAGTAGAGGCTTTTGAATGGATTATGGAAGATGAGTTCTTAAAGCTTATAGATTCTAATTCAGAGTTGTTTACTCCATCTTTTTTGTATGTGGCAAAAAATGTCTGTATGCGTTTTCGTCGTACATAATATAAAAAACTTGATTTGTTTATTATTTGGCTTTTTATTTAGTTATTTTATAAGATAAATATATGAGTAAGGTAAGAGTTAGATTCGCACCCAGTCCAACTGGATTTTTTCACATAGGCAGCGCACGTACTGCGTTGTTTAACTGGCTTTATGCTAAGCATACTGGCGGTACTTTCATATTGAGAATTGAAGATACTGACCAAGAAAGAAATAGAGAGGAGTATCTGAATATCCTAAAAGACGGTATGCGCTGGCTAGGTCTAGATTGGGACGAAGGTCCAGATGTCGGTGGAGATTATGGTCCGTATTTCCAAAGCGAACGTGCTGATATCTATAAACAATACCTAGAGATTTTGCGTCAAAAAGGTAGAGCGTATGACAAAGATGGCGCTGTGTTCTTCAAAGTATCGGGCCAAAAACAAGTTCTTCATGATGCTGTTTATGGCGATGTTGAACGCTTGGAAGAAAAAGATTTCCCTATCTTCCGCTCAAATGGAACTCCAGTTTTCCACTTCGTTAATGTCGTTGACGACATCTGTATGAATGTAACTAATGTTATTCGTGGTCAGGATCACCTTACTAATACAAATAAACATATAGAACTGTTTAAGGCTTTTGAAGCTCCTTTGCCTCAGTTCGCTCATATTCCTCTCATCCTCAAAAGTGAAGGGCAGGGTAAGATGAGCAAACGCGATAGAGGCGCATTGATTGAAGAATATCAACAGAAAAATTTTCTTCCAGATGCTGTTCGCAACTATTTGTGTATGTTGGGTTGGAATCCGAAAAACGATAAGGAAATAATGCCTATTGAAGAAATTATTTCGCTTTTCGACTTCCCTGGAATTGTAAAAAGTAATGCTCGCTTTGATGAACGCAAAATGGCTCACTTCAATACAGAACATCTCAGAGGATTGCCTGAAGATCAGTTCTACGAATTGGCTCTGAAATCTGCAAAGGAAGCTGGCGTTTATGTGTCGGATGATAGTCAATATGTAAGCAAGGTGTTTAGTTTGTGTCATCCAAAGGCCTCTAATATGGAGACATTCCCAAGCTTAGTATCGTACTTTTTCGACGATAAATATTGTTTTGATGGAAATGCTAAAGAAAGGGTATTTAAGAAGGGGAATCCTATTGAACGCCTAAAACAAGCTTTAGATGTTTTGAAAAATGCAGAGTTTGAACACGATGCTCTATATCAAGCGATATCGGCGTTGGCTCAGGAATATGGCGTAAAGGCTACTGAGTATTTCCCAATAATTCGTTTTGCTGTTTCGGGTCAAGCAGGTGGAGCTGATTTATTCCCAATGCTAGAAGTGTTGGGCAAAGATAGAGTAATTGCTCGCATTTCAAATTATCTAAACTTAAACGCATAATTTGGTTCATATATTTTCTTTTTTTAGAGCTACTTAGGTAGCTCTTTTTTTGTTGAAAATATCTTTTGAATTTCGATAATTGATATTATGAAAACTTACTTAATCATCTTAGTTACTATATTGTTTATGGGGGGCTTTTGCTACTCAAATTCAAAAATATTGGAAAAATCACAAGAAGATTTTATTAAATCTAGGTTGAGCCCATTACCAAAAAAATCACAATTTTTTAATGAATATTACACGCTCAATGATGACGATGTTATTGCCATTTCTACTACAAAAAAATTGTCGGACAAACAGAAAGATTACTTAGAAGATACATTGGAAACTTACTTCGGATTTGAAATTGATGTAAAAAATGCTGAAAATGCTGACAATGCTAATTTAGGCGAAGAAGGGTACAAGATTGTAGTTGATAAAAATGGTATAAATATATTGGCAAAAGATTTTGTTGGAGCTCGTCAATCGTTGAAGACTCTTCGTCAGATGTCTGAAGTTGAAAGAGATGGAAAAGGTAGAGTATTTGCGCATTGCAACATTGTAGACTATGCAACGCTGTCGTTCAGAGGCATACATTTGTGCATGCTTCCAGAAACTAGTATTGAAAGTTTAGAAAAATATATTCGTTTGGCTTCGTATTATAAGTTTAATTATGTTGTGATTGAACCATGGGGAACATTCCCTTTTAAAAGTCATCCATTCGCATTCCAAGATAAGCAAAAAGATAGAGCTAAGCTAAAGCGTTTAATTGATTTGTGTTGGGATTTGGGTATTACACCAATTCCACAATTTAGTGTTTTAGGTCATGCAACTCAGGCTCGAGTTATGGCTGGCAAACACGCTGTTCTTTCGGCATCGCCTGAATATGCCGATATGTTTGAACCTTTGGGTTGGAGCTATTGTATGAAAAGTAAAAAGGCTGAAAAAGTCTTGAAAGAATTGGTCGCTGAAATCCATGAATTTTACGGTAAACCACCATTTTTCCACCTCGGTTGCGACGAAGCTTACGAAATGGGTACATGTTATAAGTGCCGTCAACATAACAAGTCGGAGTTGTTCGTAGAACATTTGAAGAAATTTAGCGATTACACAAAATCGCTTGGAGCTCGTGCAATTATTTGGCACGATATGCTTTTAGATAAAAAAGATCCACGTTGGAAGAAAGATGTTGCTCAAGGTGATGCAACAACTGCAAATGCTTTAAAAACATTGTCGCGCGATATTATAATAGCCGATTGGCAGTATAGTTATAGAGATAAAAAGCAGACTTTTTTCCCGACATCAATACATTTTAAAGAAGCTGGATTTGATGTTATAGTTTGTCCATGGGAAGTTAAAACAGGTATTTATGCTTTGGCAAAATCTGCAAAAGATAACAAGTTGTTTGGTTTCTTAGAAACAACTTGGCATCATGTATATTCAACAAAGATGGACTTGATGTTCTATCAAGCTGGTAATGCGGCTTGGAATGGTGGCGAACCTGTTATTGAAGGTAATTATGCTGCTCATCGCATACAAGTTTCACGTCATATTATTGATGTAGAAAACGATGGTAAGCTCAGTAAGTACGAAGTGCAGGGGAAGGCTCGTTATCAAGTACATATCGATATGCCAAATTAATTTAGGTATTTATATAAAAAATAAGGGATAGAATTGTTAGTCTATCCCTTTTATTTTATACCATTGGTTATTTTTCAAACTTTGCTTTTTTATTTGACACGTTGACATCTATCCACGCTTTTATCCAAGCCAAAAATTCTCGAGCATTATTGCGAAGTTTATAACGAAAATGAACGTTCAATTTTGCATCGTAGGCTATGGCATTGGGCATATCATTTTTTCTTATTTTTTTCTTTCAAATGTGTGAATTTTACAAAAAAAGGAGATTGTTTTTTACAATCTCCAAAGAAAAGCTTTTGACTAAAGTTTTATATAGAAAGCATTTTTAGTAGATATTCAACAGCTCTTTTTATGTCTTCGTCTTGACTCATCATTTGGTCTACAACTCGCATTGCGTGCATAACTGTTGCATGATTGCGACCACCAAAACGCTTGCCAATTTCCTCAAGAGAAAGCGTTGTGAGCTTTCGAGATATATACATTGCTATCTGACGTGGTTGTGCTATATTTACTGGACGTGCCTTACCACAGAGTTGTTCGACATCAATTCTAAAATATTCTGCAGTCTTACGCTGAATTTTTTCAACGTCAATAAGTTGGCACTCCTCTTCTTCAAGAAGTACATCAGACAGAAGTTGCTGTGCTTTCTCGAGCGAGATTATTGAATCTTTGCTGATGAGCGTTGCATAGCCTATTAGGTTTGTCAATGCTCCTTCCATGCGACGTACATTTTTTGTAAAACGACGTGCAACGAAGTCAACTGCCTCTGGAGAAATCGAAACTTCTGAATTTGACGCTTCTATTTTCTTTTGCAAAATAGCCAAACGTGTTTCGTAGTCTGGTGCTTGAATATCAACTGAAACTCCCCAACTGAAACGCGTTACCAAGCGTTGTTCGATATCGGAAACTTCATTTATTGGACGGTCACAAGTTAAAACTATTTGCTTACCAGAATTAAATAGCTCGTTAAAGGTATGGAAGAATTCATTTTGAGATGCTTCTTTCTTAGCAAAGAACTGAACGTCATCAATAAGAAGTACATCTGCTTGACGGCACTTTTGACGGAACGATGCTATATTTCCTGCTTTCATTGCTGCGATATAGTCGTTTACAAAGCTTTCCGACGACAAATAAACAATCTTCTTTTCTGGATTATTCTTCAATACAAAGTGAGCTATTGCGTGCATTAAATGGGTTTTACCCAAGCCTGTTGCACCATAGATGAACAACGGATTAAACGCTACACCTAAGTTTTGTGCTACTGCCAATGCTGCCGAATATGCAAACTGATTACTTTCGCCAACAACAAAATTTTCAAACGTATTTCTAGGCGAAATCGGAGTATTTATACGAAGTTGTTTTGTTTGGGCAACTACATTTACTCGCTCTATACGTTCTTGGGGTTTTGTTGTTTCGACAGTTTGGGTATCTTCTTCTGGTTTTGATGTAACATTTACTTTTATGTTACGCCCGCATACCAACGACAAATTTTTTACCAGCAAATCGGAATAGTTATCTTTTATCCACATTGCAGCAAAATCATTTCCAGCTGATAATTCAATACATTCTTCTGTGCCACCAATACATTCTAAGCCTTTAAACCACGATTCAAACATTTCAGACGAAAGCTCGCACTGAATTGCCTGTTTTGCTTTCGACCAAATTTGTGTGGGATAAAACTCTTGTATTTGTTCTGTCATAAAAAATTCTGTAATTTATTCACAAAAATGATAGACAAAGGTCAAGCATTTTCGAAAAGAATTTTCGAACGGGCTATTTAAAAGCCTTTGCGGTCATTATTTGTTTGATTGTTTTTGAAAGGGTAAAAATTTTATTTGTAACTGTTTAAATAATACATATTTATGAGAAATATATTATTTGCAGTTTTTTGCTGTGATACTACTTTACTTGCACCTTTGTTCAGCAAATAAGAAACATAATCCACTTTTTTGTAAAACTTGCAAGAAGAACTTTTTTACAAGTTATTAACAATGGTTTTGTGAATAACTTTTTTTAAAAACTGCTTGCCAAATGTATGTTTTTTTTGCAACGGCTGTAAGTGTTTATTTTAGCGGTTTAAATAAAATTAGATTATGGATATGTCTATTTATAGGCTTTTGAATGTGTGTATATGGGTATCTAATTGAAAATCATATATATATGGCAAGTGTTTTTACCCTTGAAATGATTTGTTTCTAATTTTTACATCATTTTTATTACAAAAATGTACATTTTTTTTAGAAGAAAATTTTTGACACTTATTTAAAAAACTTTGTACTAAATACAAGAATGAATATTTTGGGTATAGATTATGGTCATAAGCGTATAGGTTTGGCGTATGCCGATAGCGATATTGGTGTAGCTGTCCCTATTGCCGCAGCAAATGAAAGTTTATACGAGGATAGATTAAAAAGAATTGCAGAAGAAATAAAACTTCGCAGAATTGACAAGATTGTTGTGGGGTATCCATTGAATATGGACGGTTCCGTGAGCCAAAAAGCTAAGGAAGTTGACGGATTTATTGCTGAACTTAGTAAGATATTCAATTTTGAAATAGTCAGAGTAGACGAAAGATTGAGTTCTTATCAAGCAGAGAGCGATATGTTGGCGTTTTCTCCCAAAAAAACTAAGACGGTAGCTGCACGTAAAAAAAATCGCAAGACTGGTGAAGTCGATTCAAGAGCGAGTGCTATATTTCTACAAGAATACTTAGATACGGGAGAATGTATCTCTATTTAACTTTTACAAATATGCAAAATTCTGAAGATATTGACATTTCTATATTCCATAAACATCGTTTTAAGTGTGTAGTTGCTTACGATGGCACTGATTTTTGCGGTTGGCAATCGCAACCCAATGGAATGTCTATACAAGATTTTATTCAGAATAGACTTAGAGAAATTTTAAAAACAGAAACGAAAATCAACGGTAGCGGTAGAACTGACGCTGGTGTTCATGCTCGTGGTCAGGTATTTCACTTTGATGCTGTGTGGCAACATTCTACCGATTCTTTACTGCGTGCTATGCGTGCAGGCGGAAATTTAACTATTCAAATATTGTCGCTAGAAAAAGTCTCGAAAGATTTTCATGCTAGATTTTCTGTTGTAGGTAAACGTTATATTTACAGAATAGCTAAAAAATACGCTATGCCAGAGTTCTCTAGATATATGTGGTCGTTAGGTGGTAGAGATACAAATGTTGCGTATATGAGAGAGGCTTGCGAGATTTTTTTAGGTACTCATGATTTTAAAGCGTTTAGTGCAAATCGTGGAAAAGGCGTAAAAGAAGATACAATAAAAACTATTTTTAAACTTGATGTTTTAGATTTAGAAGATGAAATCCAAATTGTAACAGAGGGCAGTGGCTATCTTTACAAAATGGTACGCTTGATTGTTGGCGCTTTAGTTCAATGTGGTCAAGGTAGATTATCGTATTCAGATTTAAAAAATGCGTTAGAAAAAAAGGAACGCACAAATATGTTTCAGGCGGCTCCAGCCCAAGGATTATTTTTAGATGAAGTGTTTTATTAATTAGTTCTTTATAGAGCATCAAAAAGTTTTAGTTCGTTCTAGTAGCGATAAAGCATTTTTTGTGTTAATCGAAAAAAGTTGACAAGTGATGTTATTTATAAATAGTGTCTCAAACGTATGAAGAACGGAATTAGCTTAATTAAACATATTATATTTATAGCCTCGGCTTTTTGTTTGTCGTTTGCGAAGTCAGTGTCGGGAGCTCCTCAAAAAACCTTTGAAGGTGACGTTATAATTTATGGCGGAACCTCAGCTGGTGTTGTTGCGGCAATCAGAGTTGCAAAATCGGGGAAGAAGGTTTATCTGGTTACTCCAGAAATGAATTTAGGGGCAATGTCCTCTTCTGGTTTGGGTATGACAGATTCTGGCAGAACGTACTCTATTGGCGGATTGTCGCGCGAATTTTATCAACGTGTGTATAAAGAATATCAAAAACCTGAAAATTGGTACGCAGAAAAACAAAGCGAATTTAAAGGGAAAGGTCAAGGGACTAAGGGGATTAATCACGAGGAAAAAACTCAATGGATTTTTGAACCGCGTATAGCTCAGTGGGTCTATGACCATTGGATTGCTGAATATCCTAACATCATTGTACATCGCGATGAATGGTTAGATCGCAAAAATGGTGTTGTTATGGACTCGCTAAAACGCATAAAGTCTATCACTACTTTAAGTGGTAAAAAATATATTGGTAGAATTTTTATTGACGCTACGTTTGAAGGCGACTTAATGGCTTCGGCTGGATGCGAGTATGTAGTTGGTCGCGAAGGTAATGCTCAGTATAATGAGGACTTCAACGGTTTCCGCAATACGCTTTTACACAATGGACACCACTTCGCTGGAAATGTTGATCCGTATAAGGTTAAAGGCGATAAATCGAGTGGATTGCTAAAGTATATATCGGCTGAAAAGCCCCTTGAAAATGGTGCTCCTGATAAAAAAGTTCAAGCTTATAATTATCGTATGTGCTTGACTGATTACGAACCAAATAAAATTCCTTTGACAAAACCTGACAATTACAATCCAGAAGATTTTGAATTATGTGGTCGCTGGTTTGAAGTTTGTCCAGACGTGTTTCCGCTAATAATTTCTCGCATGCCAAATCGCAAGACGGATATCAATAATAAACTAGCATTTTCAACAGACTTCATTGGTATGAACTATAATTATCCAGAAGCTTCGTATGAAGAACGCAAGGCTATTGCTAAAGCTCACAAAGATTATCATTTAGGTTTGCTCTACTTCTGGAAAACTGATCCACGTACTCCTAAAAAATTTAGAGACGCTATAAAAAATTTCGGATTGCCAAAAGATGAATTCGAAAGTACCGACAACTGGCCTTTCTATATGTACATAAGAGAAGCTCGCAGATTGGTGGGCGAATATGTTATGACTCAACATGATTGTCAAAGTAAGAAGGCTACTCCAACACCAATAGGTATGGGCTCGTATAGTATGGATTCTCACAACACTTCGCGTTATGTAGATGAAGAAGGATATGTTCAAAATGAAGGCGATGTTCAAGTGTCGCTACGCGATTATGGTCCATATTTGATTTCTTATGGTTCGATAATTCCAAAACGTAAAGATTGCAAAAACTTGTTTGTTGTTTGTGCAGTGTCATCGTCACACATGGCTTATGGCTCAATCAGAATGGAACCTGTGTTTATGATTTTAGGTCACTCGGCTGGTGCTGCGGCTGTTCAATGTGTCGATAGAGATTTAGCTGTACAAGACATGGATTATTGGGATTTGTCGAAAACTCTCCGCAAAGAAGGTCAGATTTTTTCAAAATTACAAATAAAAGATAAGATGAAATAAACTGAGCTTTTTAATTCGATTGAGTGTACGATATGAAAAGTTTAATATTTTTTTTAAGTACGTTGTCGATTGCTACGGTGTCGTGTTGTGACAGTTATACGGAATGTTGCAATTCTAATTCAGTAAATACAAATGTAGAAAATTGTAACATTAAAGTTGTAGAAAAAACCGCAAAATTAAAAGTTGCTTCTTACAATATTCAGTATGCTAGAACGCCATTAGGTACATATTGGCAGTCGCGTAAAGATGGTGCTAAAAATCTTTTAGCATACCATGATTTCGATATTGTAGGTCTTCAAGAGACTCATCAACATCAAATAGATTACTTTATGCCCAAGCACTGAGCGTACATTGGTATGGGAATTAATACTATCGGAAAAGATAAGGCAGGAAATTCTCCAATTATGTATCGAAAAGATAAAGTCGAGCTTTTGAAATGGGGCGTTTTTTGGATTTCTGAAACTCCAGAAAAAATATCGAAAGGTTGGGATACCTCGCAACGTCGCATTTGTACTTGGGGCGAATTCAAAGACAAGGTTTCGGGCAAGAAACTTTTTTACTTCAATACGCATTTAGATCATAAAGGCAAAATTGCTCGTGTTGAGGGAGTAAAATTATTGATGAAAAAAATTCCTGAAATTGCTGGAAAAAGTCCTTATGTATTAACGGGAGATTTCAATATTGCAATAGATGCCAATCCAATAAAGCCAATGCTCGAAAGCAAAAAATTTGTGCATGCTTTAGATGCTTCTATTACTCCTGCTTACTATCCGAAAGGTGGCACTTTTCATGGTTATACTGGCACTCCAAGATCTTTTATTGATTACTTGTTTGTATCGCCTAATATTAAAGTGTTGAGCTATGCAGTATTGACCGATAGAATCGGCAATGCTAATTACGACCCTAAAGTATCAATCAAGAAACAAAATGTGGTTGATTACGCTTCGGATCACTTCCCAGTGGTATCTGAAATAGAGTTCTAAATTTTAAAATAAGGAATGCGACTTGTGGAAGTCGCATTTTTTTATAGCACAGGTTAACAGTTAACCTAAAATGTAAAAATATTCACTTGAATAAAAAATCTTATTTACAAAAATAATGCCCATTAAGTTTATAAACAACAGAAAGAAATTTTATGAAAATAGATCCGTCTACACTCAAGATAACAGATGTTCGCTTCGCAGATATCGATGGAGCTCCAAAGAGATGTACTCTAATAAAGGTATATACTAATCAAGGTTTGGTTGGCTATGGTGAAGTTAGAGATGCATCGAGTAGAACTTATGCGGCAATGTTGAAAAGTCGCATATTAGGAGAAAATCCATGTAATGTTGAAAAGATATTTAACAGAATGAAACAGTTTGGTGGTGATTCTCGACAAGCTGGTGGTGTATGTGGCTTGGAAGTTGCAATGTGGGACTTGGCTGGTAAAGCTTGGGGTGTCCCTGTATGGCAACTATTAGGTGGTAGATACCGCGATAAAATTCGTATCTATTGTGATACCGATAGCGAAGGTGGCGGTCGCGACATGGGCAAGGCATTGAAAGAACGTATGGCTCAGGGCTTCACATTCTTGAAAATGGATTTGGGCATAGAATTGCTTACAGATGTTGAAGGTGCTTTATGTGCGCCATTGGGGTTTCTTGAAAAAATGCGTGAGTACAAAAAGACTGTGTTTACAACTCCTCACGGTTCTATCGACCCACGTGCAATGCGTGGTGAAGCTTATGATTTATTCAATACAGCTCATCCTTTTACTGGAATACATTTAACGGAAAAGGGTTTGGATTATTTAGAACAGTATATGGCAGATGTTCGTGCTGAAATTGGTTATGAAATTCCAATAGCTATCGACCATATTGGTCATATTCCTCTTGAAGATTGTATAAAACTTGCACGTCGCTTAGAAAAATATAATCTCTCATGGATTGAGGATCCTGTTCCTTGGCAATATACTGATTCTTATGTACGTCTTGCAAATTCTACAACAACACCTATATGCACTGGCGAAGATATTTATTTGAAAGAAGGTTTTAAACCATTGCTAGAATCGGGTTCGTTAGCAGTAATTCATCCTGACGTTTTGACTGCTGGTGGTATTTTAGAAACAAAGAAAATTGGTGATCTTGCAGAAGAACATCATGTGGCAATGGCTATTCATATGGCAGAAAGCCCAATAGCATGTATGGCTGCTGTTCACGTTGCTGCTGCTACTAGAAACTTTACAGCATTGGAAGTTCATTCGGTTGATGTTCCTTGGTGGGATAGTTTGGTGAATGGATTGCCAAAACCTTTGGTAAATAATGGATATATTGATGTTCCAAATACTCCTGGTTTAGGTATTGAATCTCTCAACGAGGAGTTGATTAAGGAAAAGTTACATGAAGATTTCCCAGAAGCCTGGGGGGATACGTCGCAGTGGGATAAAGAATGGGCAAACGATCGTCGTTGGTCATAATCTCTGCTTGACTTTATGTCTTGTTTTTTGATTATGTATGACAACTCGTAAGCACATTAATAACTAAATTAGAAAGCGACGAAATGAGAAAAGAAATGGCAATAGCATGTACAGTGTTGTCGTCGGTTTGCATGGGTAGCCCCGCAGAATCGCGTGGCTATCCGCAGGCTGAAATTACTAACGGCGTTATCACAGCAACTGTGGCAACCGAAACACAGCGTATGGATAATTACTATCGTGCCCAACGTTTTGATTGGTCTGGTATTATCTATGCTTTGAAATACAAAGGGCATTCGTATTTTGGAGAGTGGGTAGATAAATTTGATCCATATTTACACGATAGTATTTGTGGCCCAGTAGAAGAATTTACTCAAATAGGTTATGAAAATGCAAAAGTTGGAGAAGAATTCTTGAAAATAGGTGTGGGTACATTGAAGAAAAAATCGAACGACCCATATTCGTTCCGCCAGCCATACGAAATTGTAAATAATGGTAAATGGGAATGTACAACAACGGCAAATTCGGTAACTTATGTACAGACTTTGAAGAGTAAGTTGGGTTCGTATGTTTACAAAAAGACTATCGAACTTGTGCCAAATTCGCCAGTTATGAAAATTAAGCATAGCTTCAAAAACATCGGTGATGTAGCAATTAGTTCATCTGTTTATAATCACAACTTCTTTATGTTAGATGGTGAACCAACAGGTAAGGCTATATCGTTGCGTTTTGCATTCGAGCCGAAAAATCCAGAGCTTATAAAATATCCTGAAAATGGTAAAATTGTAAAAGATTTGCTAACTTTTAATAAAGATTTTGCTCCTGGAGAAATGATTTTGTTTAGAGGTTTGAAAGGCGAAAATAAAGTTGAAAATTATGATTTCCGCTTGGAAAACTCAAAGACAGGTGCTGCAGTTCGTTTCCGTGGTGATAGACCTGTTACAAAAATTACATTTTGGGCATGTCGCAATACGCAGTGTGCAGAACCTTTTATCGATGTTAATGTAAAACCAGGCGAAGAATTCGATTGGACCATTACATACGATTTCTATACAACGAAGTAGTTTTTATTTATTGGGATTATGAATGAAACAAAAAAGGAACTTATTCCGTATAAGTGGACTCTTGTAGGGATACTTTGGTTTGCGTATTTCTTAAATCAAGGCGATAGACAGATATTCAATACTGTAATACCGCTCATTAAAGAGGATTTAGGTTTGACGGATGTCGCTATTGGTAATGTCGTTATGATATTTACTGCCATATACGGAATACTTGTTCCTGTTTCGGGGTTTTTAGGCGATTTTTTATCTCGCAAGTGGATTGTTATATCTAGCTTATTGATTTTTAGTTTAGGTACGCTTTTGACTGGAATAAGTGGTGGATTTGTTTTGCTTGTTATTTTTAGAAGTGTTGCAACAGGCGCAGGCGAGGCTTTTTACTATCCAGCTGCAACATCATTATTAAGTCAATTACATGTAAATACTATATCAACAGCTCTATCAATTCATAAGACTTCATTGTATGTAGGTATCGTTGCTAGTGGGGCAATTTCTG
>JAGAOA010000057.1 GCA_017623955.1 Opitutales bacterium | reverse complement strand
CCAACTGAGCTACGACCCCGTTTCAATACAAATTATACTTCACCTTATTACTACAAATGCAACCTTTTTTATTTACTACACCCAAATTTCTCTAAAAGCAAATTAGCAACCCTTTCGGACGGACATTCCACAAACTTATAGAATAATACACTTGCTAACACCAAAACAGGTAAAGAACTCAACCACGATATAACTAAACTCGTCCAAAATTCTAAACCACACTCACGCATTTTAAGATACATCCACGCCGAAAAAGACATCATTACTGGGAAATGTACCAATATTAACGAAAACGAATACTTCCCTACTCTACTTAATATTTTACTTCCGATTAATCGCTTAGCAATTTCACAATTAGCCAAACCAACTAACACGAAAAAATTACCCACCGCATACACTACACTTATCTGAAGCCAATTTGCAACGCTTACTGATGGTATAAAATTGCCTATTATTAATCCAAATAAAATCAATCCCAAAGAATAGCGTTTCAACAATTGCAATCTGTTTCCTTGTACTATATCGGCGGCTAATACACCAACAATGAAAGCAGAATAATCGCCTCGCAACTTCACACACAACAAAAATGAAACTGCATAAACTAACCATCTACACTTCAAATTTCCAAACAACGCCAATATGGCATATACTACATATGAACCTATAAAGATGACATTCATACACCACAAAATAGAACAATAATATCCATCGCCATCTATAAAAATAGTGTATAACGATGAAATCAAAACATCCTTTAATGACGCCCCATTTTGATAGAATGCTCCCGCCCAATGAGAATTTACAGATATTGACAAAGCCTCATTAAACATAAAACCACCAACAATCAATACATAACAACACAACGAACACACCAAACACGGTGGCATCAGACGAAAATATCTTTTTATTGCCTGACGTTGAACTATCGCAATATCTCTTTTCTTAAAATAGGCAAGACTCACAATAAACGATATTAATGCAAAAAATGTATACAACGGAAAAGAACTATTAGTAAAGAATGACATCGGCAGATTATTAAAGAAATATGATGATTTCTCAACGTCAGCAACTCCGCATTCCCAACCGATATAACCAACTGGAAAAAACGCCAATACATAATGCAACAAGCAAACCCAAATAGCTGATACGCTTTTTAAACCATCTACATATGATATATGCGATTTCATTGTTTATTTTTATAATTTCTAAAACACATCAAAAATAAAACAGCTCCGACTACAGCACCCAAAGAATCGCAAAGCATATCTTTTTGTGCATCCCAAATATCGCCCTGCGACCCCAAGAACGCCGCTCCAACCTTACCACCATCAACTTCAGCATACAACCATTCTATCAACTCCCACGCGTTACCTATTGCCATTATAAACATAACACCTCCAAGTGCCGCTACTGCTTTAGTTCTTATTATATTTTTTCGCAAAACATACTCGGCAAAGCCGTATGAGTTTATTCCAACTACAAAATGAGCAAGTCTATCGTAATTATTGCGCTCAAAGTCGAAAAAATTAGTAATCCAATCGAATGGAACATATTCAAAAGAATATTTTGCACCAATCGAATGCATTACAAGCCACAACGAGACTATCAAATACGCCATATCCGAAAATCGAAACATCTTGTATGTCAAAACCAGCCCCGCTAATCCAATCAACACCGATGTAATTTCAACCCACCAAACGCATCTGTCGTACGGATAAATTCCCGACCACACGATAACACTCAATACTATCGCTAAAAAAATTAATGGCAATTTATCTTTCTCTATCATCTAAAGCTCTACTACTTTTTTGCAAAACTCTCATAAATTTGTTTCATCTCGATGTCGGTAAGGGCTCTATCAAAAACAGCGATAGCATTATATATCCCCTAAAGAAGTTACCCATACCATTCTTTAATTGAACTGCACCAACTGTAAAATCTGAACCATTATCACCAATGCCATCTGGATAATAGTACGGATTTTTAGATTGTACCAAACCATTAGGATATACCTTATGTTTTGTATGTAGTATCAATTCCGGTTTTCTTGCTCGAAAATCGCCATTCATATACGAACGTATATATTTGCCATCATAAGTAAAACCTACTAATGTCCACTCTTCAAACGGAACTTTCTGTGCACTTGCGGAATAGTCTATGGAATATTTAAAAGGTGGAGTAGCTCCGCCCAATTTTGAGATATGTCCACATACTTGGTCTGGCCCATTGTAATAAGGCAACGAAACAAACAATCCATACTGACGCTTGCCTCCATCTTGATATTCATTCCACATTCCTGCTACAAACCCGATTTTAGATTTTTCAGCTTTTTTGACCCACGCTAACACTGTAACTTGATTTGTTTTTACATTTAAAGTTCCTGTTTTTGCATAGGGAATTGTTAGATAACTTTTTCCGTCTAGATATATCGACTTACCCGATACAATTCCATCACGACAGATAGGAATTTCACCTACCGGAATCAATGTATGCGACATCGTTCCTCCTGTTGAAGACAAAGGATTATCTGCACTAAAATCCCAATATGCCACTAGATTGGGCGTCTTAAGCACATCTTCGCCTAAATGATTACATCCGCTCAACAACGAAACCATCAAAAACACACTAATACAAATATTTTTCATGCCATCATTTTAAAATATAACAACGCCTTGTAAAGAAATTATTATAAAATTAAACTCGCTTTTTTTTAGATTTAGCGTTGATTTATACAGAATGAAAAAAGCTTTAATTTTAGATTTTGAAGGTACTATTGCCGAAACTTTTCCGATTGTTTTTAAGGCAATAGAGGCAGCTTATGAAAAACTTGGCTTAGTTGCACCATCTCGCGAGGTTTTATATGCAAATTTTGGCCCCCATGAACAAGCTCTTCTAAACAAAATCTCAACAAAGGGCAACGAACTATTTGCCGAATACATTAAAGCTACTGAACGATTTATACTAACCGACAACCTCCAACCCTTTGAAAATATAGAACTACTTTTAAAAACAGCAAAATCATTGGGTATGAAAATCTGTATGATTACTGGAAAAAGCAAAGAGAGCATGGAAGTAACTCTCAAACACTTTGGTTTTGAAAAATATTTTGATACTCTCAAATACGGAGGCGAATCAGGTTCAGTCAAGCCTCAACGTTTTAAAGAAATTTTTAAAGAACTAAATTTGAAAGCTCAAGATGTTTGCTATGTAGGCGACTCTACCATGGATATCGATGATTGTAGAGAAGTTGGAGTTGAAATAATTTCAGCAGCGTGGGCAAAATGTGCCGATATCGAAGCTCTTAAATCAAAAAAGCCCAACTACATTTTCTATTCAGTAGCCGAGCTTATCGAACATCTCAAATCTACAGTTTAATTACTTTTTACACAGACTTTCCCAACGCCTCTGCTGTTATAAACACAGTAGAAGCGATACATAAAAAAAGACCTTAAAGTAATTTTTCACTTAAATGAGATTTTTAAACCAATTTTTAAACTTTTGCCAATCTGTTGGATTGAAAAGTTTAAAATTCTTAGCATCAACAGTAGTTCCTTTGTATATATAAGGCTTATTTGTCTTATTTACAACTATTGTACTACCATCGCCATACTTAATTTCAAAAACATTTTCTGAAATTTGTTTATGCGAAAGCATTTCTTCAAGCATTAGATGACGCAATGTCATAAATTGGTCGTAAGCTTTTTTAATACCGTCCATATTTCTATCGCTTACCGAGTAGAATATTGGGCGTCCACCAAATTCAACGAGAGTCAAGTTGTTATCTTGTGTAAGAACTTCTTGAGTAATTTTATCGGTATTGTGCAATACGATGTCGTGGTAAACCAATTCCCAGAATGGTACGAACGTATCAACAAACTGCATTCCCTTGCTTTTATAAACGTACTTTGCACGCATTGGAGCTGTTACATAGTTGATGTAGTCAACCTTGTCGATAAAGTGGTCGAAACCACATTCCGATGCAAAACCACCAAATTTTTCACGGCAAATTTGAGCAATCTTATCTTGAATTTCACCAATTTGTTTGCGATTTCCTGCGTGCTTTGGGTCATAACAACGATATGGATATACTGCTGTAAATACATCGATGTAGTGAGCTCCACGGAAACCGAGTGCAGCAATTTTCTCTAAATCACGCTTAATATACTTTTCAAAAGCATTTACGAGGCACAAATTATATGCTCTACCACCACTCCATGCACCATTGATTTCGAGCTTGCCATCAGGCGATTTACTGATGTTATCAGGCGACCAGTCTGGCGAGCAAGTGAAAGCATCGGTATAGTTGCTGTGTCCGTCCATAATGTAGCCCATATCTTGACCAGCTTTAATGAATTTCTTTAAATCTTCTTCACCACCAGCTTCTTTACAAATTGGGAATGTTGTCGGGCAACGACCATCATAACCACCATCTTGGAAACCATTTACGCAAACAGCGATATCGTCCATGCCCAATTCTTTCATTTTCTGAAGAGTTGGAATTGCACTTGTGAACTTGCGTGCATTAACTTTATTTTCTTCTCTATTTGCATTTATGCCATATTTTTCATCTGTCCATGGTTTTGTTCCACGTTGATAGAAATTTATTCTATCGGTTTTACGATTAAAATGCTTACCAGCAAAACCCATTCTCACTGGAACTGATTTTGCCATTTTTTCGAGATATGGCTGAGTCTTAAAACGTTCTTTCAAAGGCTTGATTTTTGTATTGCGAGCAAATTTATGCTTGCGATACGTTTTTGCCATTTCGTTGTAGTCGGCATCTTTAGGAAGAGTGTAGTATGTAATAGTTATATCTTCGTATGGATCAAAGCCCATTCTATCAATATACCAGCGTGGATACATCTTGTATTTGCCGTCTTCTACTTCTACATTTACACCAAATTCAAAACGCATACCATCGATAATACCAATGAAGGTTTCGTTTGGGGTTTTCATTGCGTAATATGGCAAATACATGTAGGCTTGAGATGCTTTGTATTCGCCGTTGTCTTTATTGAAATAACCAAGTAGACCACGATTTAAAATCCAGAAACCTTCATCGCCTTTTTTTGCAACAGCATTATCTGCCATAACGTCGAAATAGCGACAATTTTTGTCTATTTCATTGGCTGGAATTATCACTTGAGTTATGTTATCAGCTATTCTTTTAGCTTTTACTTCTTTTGATACTACGCGATTATCCTTTAGTGTTGTAAGTATTTTTACGCTTTCAATACCATACAACGTTGATGCAATCGCAAGCATTAACGATATTATTATTGTTTTTTTCATATTTTATTTTCTAGTTTAATTAAAATTATCAAAATTTTATTTTTGACGCTTATATTGTATTTGTGTTGTACAATTTTTGCAACAATTATTTTATCAACTCCGATTTTTATAGGAAAGCCTCGATAATTAATTTAGCAAAAAGAGACTAAAAACCTCCACCTAGCGATTTATACAAATTCACAATATGATTTACAAATAAAACGCGAGACGCCACTTGATTTTGCTGAGAGTTCAATAACGCCCTTTGCGAAACTAGCAAATCTAAGAACTCAATTTCCCCAGCTGAATACAATGTTTTAGACAAATCGAACGCCTTTTGATTATCCTCTACAAGCGTGTTTATAAGTTCTATTCGTTCACGTTCTTTTGCAGCCGAAACGAGGGCATCTTCAACTTCTTTTACCGCAGTAAACACCTTTGCCTGCCAAGAAATTTTAGCCTCTTTTACAACGGCTTCTTTTAATTTTACATTCGCAACAGTCTTTCCAGCTTGAAAAATATTCCAAGTAGCAGTTGGGCCAACAGACCACGAGCCATACTGATTACTAAACATATTTCCGACTCTAGGGGCATCGTAGGATATCGTTCCTGTTATCGAGAATTTTGGATAAAAATCAGCCTCAGCCTCTCCGACAGACGCCACTGCCGAATGAATTTTGTGTTCAGCCATCATGATATCTGGACGACGTTCAATTAAGTCGGCTGGCACCCCTGCCGGAATAAACGATTCCAATTTAGGTAGAGGTTTTTCTTTTGCCAATCTAGCACGCAATGAACCCGTTGGAACGCCAACTAGCAATTCTAAAGCATGCAACGACAACCTTTCATTCATCTCTATTTTAGGAAGTTGAGCATTAGTACTCGAAACTTCCGCTGCAGCCTGAACAACATCTAATTGAGAAACAAATCCGTTAACTTTTCGCTGTTTTGTAATATCGTAAGTTTTGCGTTGTGTTTTCAAGTTATCGCGGGTAATACGCAATTCAATCTGATATGCACGATACTGAAAATACGCCTGAGCAACATCTGCAATAATTTTTATCCTAGTTGCAACACTATCAGCAAAGGCTGCCTTGTAGTCTTGCTCCGATGCTTCTATAGAACGACGTATTCCGCCAAATATATCGATTTCCCAAGATATACCCGCACCAGCACCAAAACTATCACTTGGATCTGTGTCAATGGGCGAAGACCCTACGCGAGTCGATGCATTCAAGTCGGCACTCGGCCAAAATCCACTCTTTCTAATTGCTAGAGTTGCTCTAGCTTGTTCAACTCTAGCTCGAGCGGTCTCCAAATCGAAGTTAGACTTCAGGGCTTCTTCAATCAACCACGTTAAATCGTCATCGCCAAAGAGCTTCCACCATTCTGCCAAATCCTTCGCCGAAAGATTTTGAGGATTTTGCTTCAACTCTCCACTCATCTGCAATGCATTAAACTTTCTATCTAACATGTACTCAGGCTTTTCAAAATCTGGACCAACCATACACGCCGATAAAACTATTAAAGGCAAAAAAGATATAATTTTTAAAAACTTATTCATAACGCAAAGCTTCTATTGGGTCTAAACGTGCAGCCTTCCATGCAGGATAATATCCGAAGATAATCCCCACCAAAGCTGAAACGCCAAATGAAATAAATATGGCAACATACGAAACTGCCACAGGCCATCCCATAAAATGGGACATCATAAGTGAGAATGCATGACCAGCAAAAATACCTATGATACCGCCAACTAAACAAATTACAATAGATTCAATCAAGAATTGTTTTAATATATCGCTACCCCTAGCACCAACTGCCATACGCAACCCGATTTCACGAGTTCGTTCCGTAACCGACACCAACATAATATTCATAATTCCCACACCACCAACAACAAGCGATATCAACGCCACACACAACAACAAGTTTGTTGTAGTTTTTGTTGACGACTTTAACATATCAGCAAACTCTGCCATTGCACGAATTCTAAAGTCATCATCTACTTCATCGTCTAGCTTATGCGATTCTCGCAAAGTTAGTGCAACTTCGTTGATGGCCTTATATACTTCGTCTGCCGATACAGCCGAGAGCAAGAAGCTATCAACATTGCCAAATCTCACAGGAGGCATATTTGCCAACTTGGGAGCATATAACGAAACACTTCCTACATAAGTATCGGTTGCCGCAGTTGATGATTCCACAGTGGTCGTAGTTCCAGCAGAACTCAACGAAGTGCTTCCAGCACCACGCAAACGCATTTTTACGGCTGTCCATGGAGCTATAACGCAGTCATCTTGGTCCATACCCATCATATTTGCACCTTTAGCTTTCAAAACGCCAATAACTTTAAATACGACATTTTGAATACGCAAATCTTTACCAACTGGACTCTCTCCTCCATATAGTTCACGAACAATAGTTTCGCCAACTAAACATACTTTAGATCCGCGTCTGACATGAACCGCAGTAAATGGCTCTCCCTCTTCAACTTTTCTACCTGCAATTTCAAAATAATCTTCATTGGCTCCAGAGATAAAATAAGGATTCCAATTCTTTCCGCCATAAACTACTTGACCACGAACAGACAAAAACGGAGTCCCCTTAGCAACACTAGGACAATTTTTTAGAATTGAATTTAAGTCTTTTATGGTCAAATTTGCACGCGCCGCCGTACCTGAATTTACTCCGCCACGAACAATTGATCCTGGAAAAACTCGCAATGTATTAGCTCCCATTTCAGCAAAATTTTTAGCCAAAACCTCACTTGCCCCATTGCCGATTTCCATTAGAGCAATAACGGATGATATACCTATGACAATCCCCAACGTAGTCAAGAATGTACGCGTGGGATTTCTACAAATTGAAATGAGAGCAGATTTTACTAAACGATACTTTTTCATCGCAAAGCCTCCACAAGATTATCATCAGCAATTTCGCCATCTTTGAGTCTAATTATTCTCTTAGCACTCATTGCAACGTCCATTTCATGAGTAACCAAAACAATAGTAACGCCTTCCTTCTCATTAATTTCACGGAAAAGACGCATAATTTCGTCACTCATCTTCGTATCCAAATTGCCCGTAGGCTCGTCGGCAAAAAGAATTTGCGGTTTATTTACAAGAGCTCTAGCAATAGCCACACGCTGTTGTTGTCCGCCAGACAAACGCGATGGTTCGTGATCCATTCTATCCGCAAGACCTACACGTTCAAGCATAGCTTTACCAGCATCTTCCATTTGTTTTTGACTAAGATGAGCAGCAGTATACCCTAAAGGCATTATCACATTTTCAAGAGCAGTTGTTCTTGCCAAAAGATTAAAGTTTTGAAAAACGAACCCAATCTTCTGATTTCTAACATCTGCACGACCATCATTATCTAATTTTGAGATTTCTACACCATCAAGCCAATATTCACCAGAGGTTGGGCGGTCCAAACATCCCAAAATATTCATAAGAGTACTCTTGCCCGAACCAGAAACGCCAGTCAGCGCAACCATTTCTCCACGTTCAATAGATAACGATACTCCTTTGAGCACAGGCAGAGAAATGTCGCCCATGAAGTAAGTTTTGCAAATATCGTTAAGTTTTATTAAACTCATCGTTGGGCTTTTGCTGAATTTGTAGATTTCTTGCGGAACGATGGAACTTTAGGCATAAATGGATTTCCGCTCTTAGATGCGTTATCTTTCATAACTTGTTCTACTCCAATGATAACATCCATACCTTCTTTTAGCTCGTCTGAGACAATAGCACTTACAGTTTCGTTGTTTAATTTTACCGTAACATCTATTGGACGAACCTTGCCTTCGGCATTGCTTACCCAAACTCGTCTGCCTCTAGGTAGCGATTCCAAATCAATACCATCTACAACTTGCTCTTGTGTTGGACGCCAACGCAATGCAGCATTAGGAACATAAATAGTATTGTCTACACGCTCTACCTCAAAATTCAAATTTGCCGTCAAGTATGGAAGAAGTCTGCCATCTGAGTTATCTGTTACAACTTCAACAACGTAAGTTACAACATTTTGTGACATTGTTGCATTTAAACGAACCTTGCCAACAGTGCCTTTAATTTTCTCTCTAGGACGAGCATCAACCGTAAATTCAACTGGTTGTCCTGGTTTTATATTAGCTATATCGGCCTCATTGACCGATGCCCACACCTCCATTTTCTTCAAATCCTTAGCTAACAAGAATAAACTACTTGCATTCATACTAGATACAACAGTCTGTCCAACATTGACCTCTCGCGAGATGATAACACCGTCTACCGGAGCTTTAATAACGCAATACTCCAAATTGCGCTTTGCTGTTTCTAGCGATGCTTCAGAATAAGAAATAGATGCTTCTGCTGCTAAAATCTTGGCTTTCGATGCTTCTACTTCTGCAACTGATTTTTCCCAAGTAGAGAGATAATTATCGTATGTGGCTTGCGAAAGAGCTTCTGAAACGCCCAATACTTTTGCACGTTGCCAATCGCGTTCCGCCTTACGCATAACTGCTTCGTTTACCAAAAGAGCTGCTTTCGATTGAGCCAGATTAGCCTTTGCCTGTTGCAAATTAGCTTTTGCTTGTTGATAGTTTGTCTGAGGAATTTTATCATCAATCAATGCCATCAAATCGCCCTCTTTAACAACAGAACCAAAGTCTAACTCTTTTTCATTACGGTCCTTGCCGAACGAGACAATTTCTCCCGATACTCTAGCACCAACATCTACCAAATCTTCTGGCTCAACGGTTCCAGTAGCCTCGATTGTTCTAACTACATCACCTCGTACAACTTGAGTTGTTTTAAATTTTACGGGTTCAGACTTATCTGTACCAAACGCAAAATAAATTCCTGCAACTAGTGCAATAACTACAATTAATATAACAATTAATTTTTTCATAAATACTCCGCCCAATAATGTCCATTGGTTAAACGTATAGTTTTGTAAAAAGTTTCATAAAACACAATTCTTTTTTTATACGAACATAGCATTAAACTAGCGTACAACCGATTTTAACAAGTTTCGCACATCTATAAATATTGCAGTATTTACAAAAAGTAGCATCGGCAACGTAAGAATGAAAGAAGGGAATAACAGAATAACTGGAATTATACCAAGTAAAAATCCGCCTAAGAAAACTATAAAGGGTCTGTCCCTGTATCTTATCAGCATTAGTTTGTAGTATATAATAAGAACACAAACATCATATATCATAAATATAGAAAGTGCAGTTGTTACAACCAATACTAAAAACGAAAAGCCTGTAAAATTATACCAAAAAGAATCCGTAAAAATAAGTTTTGGCACAGCTAAAGATGCTACTACGCAGACAGTCATAGATGCCAACATGCACATACATATAATACAAAAACCTACATTAATATAAGCTTTTCTCGAAGGAAAATAAAACAGTTTCAATAATGTTTTTTCAATATGCTTGAAGAATAATAAGCACGACAAACTACCAACAAATGAAATTAGAATTCTCAGTATCTGATTATTAAGAGGATGAAGTCCAAGCTCTACAAAACCAGCCCAAACACCCCATAAAAGCAAAGCCCATATCGTCTTTTTCATTCTATTTTGCTTCAGTAAACTTTACCTGTAATATTCCGACAGCATATTTGGGTTTAGGTACAATGTTTATCTTTATTGCAGTTGCAGTTATTGTAACTGTAATATAGCACAACTTGATAATATAATAAAACCAACAAACGAAATAAAATAATTTTTAAATTGCATACAAAAGCATACATATATAACAACAAATTTAAATGCAACTCTTTTACGTATGTAACATAAATTATTTAGCAAACTTGCGTTGAAAATTTCCATTACCCCATTTGCGTTCAGGTTCTGGAATTGGTTTTGCTGTTACTTTTGCATCAATAAAAGCTGGTTCTTTGAATAGCTTCCTAAATGCCTCTGTATTGAAATCGCTCTTACTTACACCATCGTGAGAAAACTCAACAAAACTATTTTCCGAAACCTGAATTTTCAAAATATGTTGGATAGAATCACCCGAAGCGTAATTGTATATGCACTGACTCAACTGTTTTATAAAATGTTCTGGTTGTGCGTAAGGTGAAATCAACCATTCAATCGATGTTATGTTAGCCGACACAGCATCTTCCATTGGTATAATTTTTCTTCCCGTAAGACGCAATTCAACACCATCATCACTGCGACAATCTCCTATTACGCAGAAGCACTTCCCCTCTAACGATGCAACATCTGCATCTTGACCTTCTCGCATTTTTATATCTTTCAATATATCCTCATAAGCATCTGCAAAAAAATTAATTTGCCAAACTTTAGAGTTGTGCCTTCCCGACAATGTGAAAAAACACCACGGTCTATTATCTTTTTTAGATAGCTTTTTTACGACATTTGAAATTACACCACACGCGCGAAATTGAGCCTTTTTAATACGCTTTACCGCTGAAGCTTGAGGAATATCATCTAATGCGAAATCGAAACGAGCAAAATCGTTCATGGGATGTCCCGAAACATAAAATCCCAACAGTTCTTTTTCGTGAAAAAGTTTTGTACTCAACGGCATTAATGGCGCCGAAGTATCAATCAAACCCGTATCTGAATTTGAACTAGGCCCCATATCGAGCAAATCGAACATATTTGTTTGCCCCAAAAGATTGTCTTTTTCTAACTCTACGGAATGACCGATAACAGTATCGACACTGTTTAATAAATGAGCTCTATCTACACCGAATGAATCCATCGCGCCAGTTAAAATCAAGTTTTCAATAACGCGTTTATTTAGATTTTTTGTACCTACTCTATTTACGAAGTCGAAAATATCTTTGAACGGTCCATTTGCATCTCGTTCATCAACAATAGCTTTAGCTGCACTTTCACCTATACCCTTAATAGCTGCAAACCCGAAACGAATAGACCCCGCCGATTTTTCAAAAATATTGCGTTCTAATTCTGGAGACCAATCTTTGTCGATAATCGGAGTAAACGCCTCGCGTGAAACATTTACATCTGGTCCCAATACTTTTACATTTATCAATTCAGTAGCTTCGATAAATTTTGAAACCTTGTCCATATTTCCGAGTTCACTCGACAACAAAGCCGCCATAAATTCTACTGGATAATTTGCCTTTAGATATGCAGTTCTGTAACTCAACATTGCGTACGCTGCTGAGTGCGATTTATTAAAGCCATACTGAGCAAATTTTTCCAAAACACCAAAAATTCTAGTAGCTTCATCCTTGTCGATATTATTGAAAGATTTTGCTTTTTCAACAAAGATGGCTCTTTGAGCCTCCATAACATCGACTTTTTTCTTTCCCATAGCACGACGCAAAATATCAGCTTCACCAAGAGTGTAACCTGCAATGATTCGTGCAGCCATCATAACCTGTTCTTGATACACAAGAACACCATAAGTTTCTGTCACCAAGTCTTTTAAGAGGGGGTGAGGCACTTGCATTTTACTCGGATCTTTTTTTGCCTCTATGAACTGATCAATAAATTGCATAGGTCCAGGGCGATACAATGCAATAAGAGCAATAATTTCCTCAAATGCACTAAGACCAATTCTTCTACAAAGATTTTGCATTCCCTCACTTTCAAGTTGGAATACCCCTACAGTAATACCACTATTTAGTAGTTTGTAAGTTGCAGGGTCTTCTAATGAGACATCTTCAATATCAAATTCTGGAAGATTGCGAGTTCTACGCACATTATTTTGAGCATCTGCAATAACCGTCAAATTTTTCAAACCTAAAAAGTCGGCTTTAAGTAACCCTAAATCTTCAACGGGAGCCTTTGGCAACTGAGTTGTCAATGAGAGAACTGTCTTAGAATTTGCTTCCGACATCATTGGCACAATATCGTCAAGACGTTGGTCGCCGATGATTATACCACAAGCGTGCTTACCTGTCTGGCGAATCATACCTTCTAAAACTTCAGCTTGCTCAAATGCTTCACGGATAGATGCATCTCCATTTACGGCAGAACGGAACTCTTCCGACATATCCATAGCCTTTTGAAGAGTCATTTTGAGGTCGTCTGGAATTTTCTTAACAACCTCTACTGCACGGTCATACGGAATATTATTTACACGCATTACATCGTGCATAACTTGTTTTGCACCAAGTTTATTGAACGTGACAATATTTGCTACTCTATCAGCTCCATACTTATCACAGACATACTGAATAACCTCATCTCGTCTATTTTGGCAAAAGTCTACGTCAAAGTCTGGAGGCGACACACGTTCTAGCGACAACATACGTTCAAAAAGCAAATTGAAACGAATAGGCTCAATGTCTGTAATCTTAATCAGATACGCAATCATACACCCTTCCCCAGAACCACGACCCGGCCCAACAGGAATACCTTGACTTCTAGCCCAATTTATGAAATCCCAAACAATTAGGAAGTAGTCAACAAATCCCGCTCCAACAATAATCGAGAGTTCGTAGTCTAATTTATCGCAAAGTTTATGAGCATAATCTGTTGGTTCATTTGCTTTGGGAACGTACGCTTCTGGATTATCATAGTCAACACCATAGCGTTTCATCATTCCCTTTTTCGACAGGTCAAATAATACTAACCCATTTTTCATCAAAGCATCGCGTTCTTGTCGCGATAGAGAAAAATTGGCATCTTTGCCCTGCTGAGCTAAAACTTCATTCTTCTTAAGAACGTATTTATCTAGAATTTTGTCGAAATTAATTGTATCGGGATTGATATTCATCGACGCATCTTGCTGATAACGCGGATAGTGATTGTCGCCAAATTTAATTTCAATATTTACGCGTTCTGCAATTTCAAGAGTGTTGTCTAGTGCTTCGGGATATTCACCCAAAACTTTTTCCATTTCCTCTCGAGATTTGATATAAAATTCGTTATTTGGATAACGGAAACGTTTTTCATCGATAAGTTTTGCTCCCGTCTGAATACATAACATGGCATCGTGAGCAACAGAATCAGACTTGAGAACGTAGTGCGAGTCATTAGTAGCCACTAATTTCAAATCAAATTCCCGTGCTAATTTTACCAATAGCGGAATTACTTTTTTCTGAGGTGGCAAAAAGTGATTTTGAATTTCAATATAGTAGTTTTCTTTGCCAAAAATATCTACAAACTTTGCTGTTACTCGCTTTGCATTTTCGTAATCAGAGTACAATAAATATTGCGATGCCACACCATTCAAACAACCGCTCAATGCAATAACACCCTTTGAATGAGCCGCAAGAGCATCATAATCTATACGAGGACGCCTATATAACCCATTTTCGTACGACAAACTTGTCAGTTTTGACAAACTCAAGAACCCCTCATAATTTTCAGCTAAAAGTGTTTTATGATGAATTAAATGCTTGGGAAAATTTTCAGGAGTAAGCATAGTAGTGTCATTTTCAATATCGTCGATATCGTCACTACGTTTTCTATCAGCCTTAGGATGTTCACTAATTTTGTGATCATTTACGAAATATGCTTCAAGCCCTATTATTGGTTTAACCCCTGCTTTTTTAGCTGCCTGATAAAAATCAATAGCCCCACACATATTCCCGTGATCGGTCATTGCAATAGCGGGCATACCTAACTCTTTTGCACGAGCCATAAGTCTGTCAACGCGCGCACAGCCATCTAAAAAACTGTGATCGGTATGAACATGCAAATGTACAAAATTATTAGCCATGTAAGTACTTTCTTAAAATCTAAAAAGCTTGTCAAGCTATCCTATAAATTTATATGCGTTCTTCAAAAACTAAAAAGCTCTTTTCGAGCTTTTTAGTTTTTTACCTTATTCAATTTTGATGAGTTTTACTGAAGATAGGTGAGTAGCATGATTTGTTTTCCTCTCTTTTTTGGGAAGTCGATGTGCTACCCCAATAATATGAGTTGCATTAGTTTGATTTACTTCGGCTAAACCTACAT
>JAGAOA010000056.1 GCA_017623955.1 Opitutales bacterium | reverse complement strand
TTGCCATGGAATAGACCAGCCGATTGGGAAGGCGGTTTGCCTGGTATGAACAATAATACAGGCAGACGTTTTTAAAAATAATTAACTAATAAAAAATCAACCGAGTATTTCGGTTGATTTTTTAATGTCTTTTTTTTGAATTATAAAGTTAACAAATCAAATCGTGAAAATTTGTAAAGTTCGCAGAGAACCCACCAGGTAATCCTTTACAAATAACGCTTACAGCATCGTGAGAGTGTAAGCTTTCTAAGTGAATACATGCAATTTCAAAGTCTTTAATTCGCTTATCGTTATTTAATTCGCTATACAAAAGGCGAGATGCATCTTCTATAAATTTTGGATAAGCTCCGTTTAACTCAGCAAAAGCTTGTTCATCTTCGCGACGAACCATAGTTTGCGTTTCTGTTTTTAGAGCATTTAGGCAGTGCAAGTGCATATCTTCAATGCTGATATGTTCGTTTTCTTCTATTTCTGCACTAATTCTCGCTTTACTTCGTTGCGAATGTGGAACTCCGTAAATATTGCGTGTTCTGCGTGCGTGTTCTGAAAGTTCTGCAGAACATGGGCAAGCAGAAGAGTAGATAAAATCAAAATGTACTATTTTTCTGAAAATATCCAAATCATCAATAGTTCCTTCATAGGTACATTTATAATACTGCCAAGCTTTATGTCCACTTCTGAGACTTGATTGCTCGATAGGATATTCAAACGATACTCTTAGTCGCGCTCTAGATGTTTTAAGTTGTTCCTTCATCTTTATAAGCACTTCTTTAAGTGTGTCAGGTGTGAATATTCTGTCGGAGAATTCGTAGAAAACTCGCATAATTCTCGACATATTTATACCTTTACAGTCTGAAGCCAATGAAACTGTTGCCGTTATGGATGCTTGTAGTATACATACTTGACAATCGCTACGCATAAATTTAAGTGGCAATTTAAAGTTATGCATTCCTACTTGCATAATAGGGACATTAGCTCCTTTAATTGTATTTTTATCTGCATTTTGCACATCAGGCATTGATGATTTATAAGCATTATCAACATGAAAATGTTCGTCATAAAATGATGATGGCATTTCAACTGACGGCTCTTTTTTCAAAATAGACTGTTTCTTTGTCTGGCTCATAAAAAGAATAAACGCAATATTTTCTACAAATGCTAACTTTTTGCAAGCTATTTTTAAGCTTGGTTTTGTCTAAAAACACATATTTTAGTTATATTTATAACTATGTAATACAAAAGTATTGCAGATATTACCATTATTATCGATTCTGGTAGAATTTTTGCAGTTATAATTGAATACACGAAGTTGATTATTATTGCTGGAGTAGAGGCTGTTACTGCTAATTTTATCGAGTTAAAAAAACGTAAAAATCTATGCGGCATATCTACTATAAAGGCGAATGTAGCTAGCATCAAAATATGCCAAAGACATATTGATATACACGTAAAAAATATTGTTAAGGGGAGTATGAAATATTTTATACTTGTCCAATTGGGTATTACATCGGCAAGATTTTTTATGCTTTTATCAAAGTATAAATTTGACAAATTAAATGACATTTCTTCGTTGTTTTGATACAAACTAAAGCGTTTTCCTTCTATGGAAAATACAAGATTTTTCAGCTTCTTTATATCGATTGCTTTTGATGATAGTATTGCATATACATTACCATCTGCATCATTTATCTCAATAGTTCTATTTACTAAAGGTTGAATTTCTCCATCTACAACTTTTATATGAGTCAAGGCATCTTTTATGCTTACGATGTTATCATCATAGCTTTTTTTGATAGATGGATATATACAGTAAGTAATGCTTGTTGAAAGCAATATACACAAAAATATAAAATACGATGCTACTTTTATGGCATTCCATTTAAGTATTTTTATATACGTATTTACGTCGTAAAAAAGTTTTATAAAAAATTGCATTTTAGATTAACGTGCGAATTATTTCGTTATTGTATCGGATTATTTTATTGAAACTTTCGGGAAGAGGGGCTTCGGCTTTAAAGATTATATCTTGTCCTAATAAATTTATTTTTACGATGGTTTCTTTACAGTGTAGAAATAGTCGCGATATCTTAGACAAATGTTTTATTTTTTTATTTATTGTAAAATTACCATAAGTAGCATCGCCCAAAATTGGGTATCTATGGTTTGCACATTGAACTCGTAGTTGATGCGTTATTCCTGTGGTTGGTTCTAATTGTATTAATGTTAATCCTAATTTATTTTCATCGTTACATTCCACTCTGTATTTTGTTAGGGCTAATTTTGCATCGCTTTCTGATGAGGATTTTGAACGTACATATTTACTTGTTTTTTTTATTTTTATTAGGTCTTTCCAAGTTTCAGCAGGTGGATAAACTTTACCAACAACAATTGCCATATATTTTTTTTGTACTTGCTTAAGCTTGAATTGCTCTTTTGCTAATTTTGCGATTTCTAATGAGGTAGCTGCTAATATTACTCCAGATGTAGGAGAATCTAATCTATTTATAAGATAGAGCCGATGCTTGTTGTCTTCTTCATCGAGCCACGAGTAGTATTCTTCTATCATATTATATTTAGCTCTAATCATAGGTGGCTTTTGTTTTTTATCGCCAGTATGATTTGGGTGTGATGTGCGTCCTGCTTTTTTGTTAATTGCAATTAATCCACATTCGTGTGTTGCTATGATTTCACATCCCGATGAGAGTGGTATTGATTTCAAAATATCCATATTATCTGTAATTAAATTGAATTCTTACTTGTTGTGGTTGTTGACCAAGAGTATTTACCATTTCTTGTGTCCATACTCCGTATGGAGCAGTGGAGAGAATTGATTGCTCGCAAAGTCCTTTTCCAATATTTGTAGATGTAGTTGTTACAATTCTGAAATTTACTAATTCTCCTTCTGTATTTAGTGAAAATTCTATCACCACAAAGGATCCATATTCTGATGATAAATCATATTTGGAACCCAACAAATTCCACTGTCGTGATATAGCTTCTATCATACGTTGTTGATATGCACCAAATTCGCTAAATTTTGAATCTATTGAAACTACTCCAGCTCTTGATGCAGCGGCATTATTATTCATCAATGGACCTGCTGGAATTTTCATACTAAGACGAGGTCGTGCTTTCGGTTTTGGAATATCTGCCGTTGCAGGCATAACAGATGTTTGAGATGCTAGAGGCTTTTCTTCTAGGTGTAGCTGTTTGTCTTTTATTATATTTTTTGATGATGTAGTTTTTACAGAAATTTTACTAGATTGTTTTGTTGTTGTAGATTTTTTGTTTTCTTCTACTTTAGGAATTATTATAGAATTTGATGAACTTTCACTTCTGATGGCGTCAATTTTATCAACTCTTACGACGTTCTTAGATGTTTGGTTTAATTCTTTGCTTTCTGTATCTTTTGAATGTTCTTTTGATGATTTTTTTGTCTGCAATATTTTTATATTGTTTATTTGTTGCTTAGTTTGCGATTTTTCTACTTGTGTAGTAGTTTTCTGAGTTTGTTGCAATGTTACTTTGTTTGACGTAGTTTTTTTCTGTTGTTGTCTAGTATGTTCAGTGAGCGGACGTTCTAGGACTCTAATTATTCTAGAAGGGTCTAGCTTATCTAAATTATCACTAGTTCCTGATACTATTTTTTTGTACTTCTTATTTTCGCCTTTTACAAATGGACGAGACGATTTTGATTGTTTATCGGGAATTTCATCTGCGGCTGTCTGATTCTTATATGAAACTGGAACTTTGTTTGTTGGCTTTAATTCATTTCCATACGGATTTGCTTCAACAAATTCTGGACGTTTGGGATTTAATTTAGTAGGCAAAATTTCAAATGCCATTTGAGTCTGTTTCTTTTGCTCAAAATCAAATTTAGCAGGAATTACCTTTATCAGGAGAATGTGCAAAATTATAGCTAGGACTAACGAGACAATTATTGTAATTGTTTCGTCTGTTTTTGATGTCTTAAAAATGTCGAAGTTCTCCTGCATTATATTATGCAAATTATAAAATCTAGATAAGGTAGCTCTAAATTTTTACAGTGTCGAGCATCTTTTTTACCAATGTCATAGGTAAGCCCATTACATTGTCGAAATCTCCTTCGATTTTTTCAATAATCATTTCTCCGTATTCTTGGGCTGCGTACGCACCTGCCTTATCTAAGACATTTACACAGTTTATATAATTTTTTATTTCGTTTAAAGAAAGACTTTTAAATTGAACATCAGATTTTTGTACATCGCAATAGTATAGCGTTCCTTTTTCTGTCGTTTTTGCCAAGCATACCGCTGTATATACAGAATGCGTGTTGCCTTGTAATGTAGATAACATTTCTATTGCTTCGTTTATGTCTCTTGGTTTTCCAAAAACTTTATTGTTGAATGCAACAATAGTATCAGCTCCTAAAACAAGGCGTTGTGGGTTTCTTTTTGAAACTTCTTCTGCCTTTATGCGTGCATTTTCTGATACCAACTCTCTAGGTGGTAAATTATCTACTTCATCGGCTGTCGATACAATTATCTCAAAAGATATATTAGCTTCTTGCATCAACTGTTTTCTACGAGGCGATGCTGATGCTAATATTATTTTGTTGATGTTTATATTTTTGTTCATAAAAGTATCTAGCTAATATGAAAAATGCTAAAAAGGCAAAAGAAATTTTAGAAATGCAAAATTTATCGCTGTACTCGTTTGAGTCGGGCGAAAAGATTTTAGATAGAATATCTTTGACTGTTGAAAATGGTCAACGGTGGGTGTTACTTGGTGCAAATGGAGCAGGGAAGTCTTCGTTGATTTCGGCAGTTTGCGGTTTCTCTATGCCCGATGAATGTTTATTGCGAGTTTCAGGCTTCGAATATTCTAAGGATAATTGGTCTAAAGTTCGCGAAAAAATCGCACTGATTGGAACTCATTTGCATCGTGAAATAAACTCTGATGAAAAAGTTGTAGATACTATCATTAGTGGTAAATTTGCAATGATTAATTTCTGGGGCAAAATAACTAAAAATTTGATTTTGGAAGCTTACGAAAAAATGAAGCAAATGGGTATAGAACATCTAATAGATTCAAGTTGGAAGTTTATATCTCAAGGTGAACGTCAAAAGGTATTGATTGCTAGGTCGTTAATGACTAAACCTGATGTGATTTTCTTAGATGAACCTTGTTCAGCTTTAGATCCTGTTGCTCGCAGAAATTTTGTTAGATTTCTAGATAAATTAGGACGTAAAAAAACAATTCCAGCAATCATAATGGCAACTCATTATCTCGAAGAAATTCCACCTAGCTTTACTCATGCTATTATCTTAAAAAAGGTGCGGTACTTGCATCTGGAGAGATAAATGAAGTTCTTACAGATAAAAATTTGACTAAGGCGTATGGCGCAAAATGTAAAGTTTTAAAAGATAAAAATGGTATGTTTAATTTGTCTCTGTTATAGTCGAAAAATATCATATTTTTTAAATTAAATGTTGCAAAATTCTACAATGAATTAAAAATAAATGTGTATGAAAAAATTAATGCTTAGTTTATTTGTTGTTACTTTTATGTTATGTGGTTGCATAACTAAGGTTATGGTTGATTCTCCTGATAATCCAGTTGCTGTTTACGATGATATAACTCATGATTTTTCGGGAAAAATTACTGGAAGTTTGGCGAATGTTTTTAAGGCTACTAATTTGGCATTGGAACGTGATATGAAGTTCTTTAGAGCTGGTCAAATTCCTAAGGACAACGAATGGTTTATTTATGCTAGAGCGGTTAGAGATGTACAAATTGTAGTGAATTTGAAGGTTGATGCTAAGAAGCCAGAGGTTGTGAATGTAACGATTAGTTATGGAGAAGACGATTTAGTTACATGTCAACGTCTATTCAAGGCTATTCTTAATAATATGAAAGCATACCAATAAATGCGTTTGGTTGGAGCTATACGGCGTTTATAGAATACGTTGCAATAGTCATGTGCCATTTTGCACATTTCTATCGCAACGATTCGTCAAAGCCACCATCTAGTTCACAACCTAACGCTTTTATTTCTACTGTTCTTTCTTATAGGTTTTACAATCCAAGGAAATTGTCGATTTTATATTTGTTGTTTTCTAGGTCGTAATTTCCTCATTTTTTTTCTAAAAATACATTATGGACTGGTTGCCTTTCTACTCTGATTTAAAACTTGGCGGACACTTTGCTTGTGCGTTTATATCTGCAATATTGGTGGGAACTCTATTATTTGCGGTATTATTACGTTCAAAAGATATGCGAATGTTTGAGCGCTCTTATGCGTATTCCTTATGGACATCTGCTTTGATATGGGTTGTGCCGATGTTCTTTAACGTTTCAAATGATATTAGAGAAATATTGTTTTATATTGCCGTTTTTGTTTCATTGTTACTACTAAAATTTGTTTTTATGCTGTCTTTAAAAAAATCTATATTTTTATGGATTGCTTTTCTTGGTGGACACGTTTTAGTATTTTTTATGATTTATAAAAAGGTATTTTGATGAAACTAGACACCATAAATTTAATTTCTGAACTTGTAAAAATTCCTAGTATTTCGGCTAGTTCTGCTCATACAAAAGATGTCACAGAATGTGCCAATGTTCTAAACAAAAAATTCATTGAACTGGGTTTTGAAAGCAATGTAATAAACACTGATTTGCATCCTATAGTTTTTGCAACTAGAAAATCAAAAGCCAATGAAACAAAACTTAAAATTCTTTGTTATGGTCACTACGATGTTCAACCTCCTGAACCACTCGAGAAATGGTCGACTCCTCCATTTGAGCCTATAATTAAAAACGATAGAATTTTTGGTAGGGGTACTGCCGATAACAAAGGTCCGTTTTCATGTTTACTTTCGGGAGTTGTTGAATTTTTAGATAAAAATCCTAATGCTCCTATTGAATTTGGTATCATCGTTGAAGGAGAGGAAGAAATTGGAAGCCCTAGTATGACCAAATTTATAAAGGAAAATGCTCAGTTGATTGCTGACTATGATTTTATGATTTTGAGCGACACTTCTAGTCCATCTCTCGAACAGATTGTTGTTACTACTGGTTTGCGTGGAACTGGTTCTCTAGATGTGATATTCAAGGGGGCTAAGACTGACGTTCATTCAGGTATGTTTGGCGGTATGATTTATAATCCAATACAGGCTATGAGTGAAGTTTGTGCTAGTTTACACAATTCAGATGGCTTAGTTAATATCGAACACTTTTACGATGGTATTGCTCCGATTGAAGATTGGGAGAAAGCTGAAATAGAAAAATCGCCATTCAACGCCGATAGTATTAAAAAACTTTTAGGAGTGAAATCTTTATATAAGCAAGGCGATGTAGAGCCAGCTTTGGCTGGTCGTGTTTTGCCAACACTTGAATTTACTGGTATCGGTGGTGGTTATCAAGGCGAAGGGTCTAAGTCGGTTATAGCGGCTGAATGCTTTTGCAAGATTTCTGTACGCACTGTTCCTCCTCAAAATACCGAGTCGATATTACAGCTCGTAAAAAATGCTATAATTGCTAGAACGCCACCGCAGATTGATGTCGATTTTATTGAATACAATGCAAATGGTGATGGATATTTTGTAAATCCAAAAGCAAAAGGTGATTCCGACAAAGGTAAGAAAATAGCAATGGCTTTTGATGCGGTTGAAGAATGTATCACAGAAGTATTTGGCAATAAGCCGTTATTTTTGCGTGAGGGGGCAAGTATTCCATTGATTTCAGACATTAAAAGATTCACTGGGCTTGATTGCATAATGGTTGGTCTATTTAATCCAGAAGATAATTTACATGCTCCTAATGAAAGTTTTAATCTTGCAACAATAAGTAAAGCATCGTCATACTACTGTAAATTTTTTGAAAGGCTTGTAAAATGTTAACATGTAAAAAAACTTATTTTGATATTCCATTTGCACATAGGCAACATCTCCATGATGGACATTGTTCTTTTGTTCATGGTCATAATTGGGACATATCTGTTACCTTTGCATGTTCTCAAACTGATGAAAATGGTTTTGTTGTAGATTTTGGAAAGGTTAAATTCATAAAAAAATGGATAGATGAATACCTTGACCACGCTTGTGTGTTTTCAGATTCCGATCCATTGGCTGAAAAAATAATTGAAAGCGTTCCAGAAGCTTGGAAAGTTCATTTTGTTCCAGAATGTTCGTGTGAAGGATTAGCAAAGTATTTTTTTGAAGTTTTTAATAAACTAGTAAAAGAAAACACAAATGGACGTGCATGGGTTGTGTCGGTAGATGTGAGCGAAGACAAAAAAAATACAGCTACATATTCTATCTAACTTTTTTTAACATAATTAGGACAAGTATAAGTTGGATGCGTATCCAAAAAATATGAGTGGACACTCCATTGAGGCAATTTTATATACAAAAAAGGCGTTTCAGTAGAAACGCCTTTATCTTTACAAAATAAAATTTTTCTCGCCTTTTAGATGATGAGAGATTTACCAGTCATTTCAGCTGGTGGTTTTAAGCCCATCAGTTGAAGTACAGTTGGCGCAATGTCGCCTAAGTTGCCGCCTTCTCTGAGTTTTAAGCCTTCTAAGCCTTTGCCGTAAATAACAACTTCAACTGGATTCATTGTATGACGAGTGTGGGCTTCATTTG
>JAGAOA010000001.1 GCA_017623955.1 Opitutales bacterium | reverse complement strand
CGCATGGTATAGACACTGTGGGCATGGCATCTGATACGCCAACGACAAATCGCGAACATTATTTTGAGGATATTTCAGATCAGCGATTTGTTCGCAAATTTAAAGCAAATAAACATTCGTTCAAGCAGGGAGAATTGAAACTGTTCGATTTTGGAAATAGAAATTTAACATTAAAGTATGGCGAAAACTTTCATGAAAAATATTCTAAAGTTATCGGAAAAAGACTTTCTGCATGGGGTATAAATACATGCGGAGCATGGAGTATTAAAGAAGTCATGCGTAACAGTAAAATTCCATACACATTGATTGTAAATTCATATGGAGCAAAACCTCTTAGAGGAAATTCTAAATTAGTTGAGTATTGGCAACCAATGGCAGATTATTTTGAACCAGATTTTGAAAGAAATACGCACATATCACTGGCGGAAAGTTTTGATTTTTTGCGTTCTCCATATTGTGTTGGTACATTTGTTGATAACGAATTACCATGGCAAAACAAAGATTATATGGTAGCAATTCGAGTTCTATCGTGTCCCAAAATTCAACGTGCGAAACAGGTTTTTATGTTAATGCTGAAAGATAAGTACATTGATATTGAAAAACTCAATGTAGCATGGGAGGCTAAGTACGAAACATGGAACGACTTTTTAAATACTGTAAATTTTGTTCCAAAAACAGAACAAGGCAAAGCCGATATGCTAGCCTTTGAAATAAAATATTATGAACGCTATTTTAGCGTATGTAGGTCGGCAGTTAAATCGATATCTCCCGAAACTATGTATCTTGGTTGCCGATTTGCATCGGCAAATCCAACTGTAGTGAAAGTAGCAAGCAAGTATTGCGATGTTATTAGCTACAATATGTATCGCGACAACGTTGCCGATGTTCGACTTCCAAATGGTTCAAATGATAAGCCTATCTTAATTGGCGAATTTCATTTCAGTAATCAGGATAGAGGCATTTTTGGCGGAGCGTTGTCTCGCAAGACAATGAAAGGTAGAGTTGATGCCTACGAAAAGTATGTAGTTAGTGCGTTGGAAAATTCAGCAATAGTAGGTGCTCACTGGTTTAGATGGTTAGATCAACCTACAACAGGTCGTTGTGGCGATGGCGAAAACTACTCGGTTGGTATGGTTGATATTTGCGATACTCCAATATATCCTATGATTAAGAAAGCTCACGAGCTTTCAACAAGACTGTACGACGTTCGTATAAAATCTCCTGCAAAAAATAAGTAAATTCTCAATTTGAAGAAATGAAAAAAGGCGTTCCAATGCGAACGCCTTTTGTGTTTTAGAAATATTTTATTTCATTTTTATGAGAGCTTCTTCGCCAGTCATTCCAAGTGATACACCAATCTCTTCTGCCTTCTTAGAAACTGATGAAACTTTTGCTTTGAGCATGTCATCGTAAGAAGAAACCCCTCTGACAATTGCAAGAGCGTCTCCAAATTTGTCTGCAGCGTCAACGCTGATATATCCGCAAGCAAGCATTCCTTTGGGTGTTGTTATTACCATCATAGAAACATTTGGAGTTGGGATAGTATATGCAGAAAACGTATTGTCATTTATTTTTATTGTATCCATAATAAATAACATTAAAACCTATATTATAAATTTGTGAATAAAAATTTTATGAAAAATGATAATTCTGTTATTGTATTGGCATCGTTAAGAATAAAAGAGGATTTTTGCGATGAATTCATTGAAAATGCAAAAATTGTAGTCGAGGCAACTCGCAAAGAAGTCGGATGTGTTCGTTACGAACTTATACGCGATGTATTTGCTCCAGATGTTTTTCGATTTATTGAAGAATATGTTGACGATAAAGCGTTTGCGTTGCATAGATCAATGCCATATATGACTCCTTTTAGAGAGTATCGCCAAAAGGTAGTTGCAGAATATATGGGAGTGGAAACTTTTAAGCGTATTGATTGTCGATAATTTTTTGCTTGAGAATTTTTGGTAACTCTTGTTTATTATTACACAAATAACTCGTTTGTTTTTCGTGACGAGCTTGGGATTTTTTACATAAAACTAACATAAAATAGGAAATAAAATAATGAGCGAAAATAATACTCCATCGTATATCGCAGACGCAAAGCCAAATTCAATGGAAAATCGTGCGCCGTGGTATAAAAACACAGCTCCAGCATACGCAGGTATTTTACTTTGGTTCGTATTCTGGGGAATGGTAAATTCAGGTAATTTGGTAAACGGATTGGTTGTTCCAATAATTGGCGTTGTCGTTGGTGCATTGGTTTGCCATTTCTTCTTTTATCTTACTGCTGGTATGTTCGGAATGAAGACTGGGCTACCTTTGGCTGTTATTGGTAGTTCTATCTTTGGCGAAAAAGGTGGTATTATAATGCCAGGGTTGTTGATGGGGTTGTTGCAATTTGGTTGGTTAGCAGTTAATTGCATGGCAGCATCTGGTATTTCTGAAACATTGGGTGTACCTGCATGGGTTGTAATCTTGGTATGGGGCTCTCTTGCGGTATTTATCGGCTTGAAGGGTATAAAGTATGTTGCAGGCATCTCTACATACTTGCCATTGGTTCCTCTCGGTATTTTGATTTATTTGTTGTGCTCAACAGTTGGCAATGTAGGTGATTTTAATCCAGAAGTACTCAAAAAACTTCCAAAAAATCCAGCTGTTGCTGTCGAAAATTGTGAAATAATTATGGGTATTGTAGGTGCATTTGTTGCATTCTTTGCAACTGCTGGTGCTGCAGGTGTCAACTTCGGTACAAGTTCAAGAAACGCAAAAGACGTTCAATGGGGCGGTCTAGTTGGTATTGCTGGTGCTATGATTTTTAATTGCGTATCAGCCTTATTGATTATGGCAGGTGCTTATGCAAATCCAGAAATAACTGCAAAGCTCGGAGGAAGTGGCGTTACTGCGTCTTCGCCAGATTTTTTGAAAGTTCTTTGTGGAGAAATAGCTGGTAAATGGATGTTCTTTGCTTTAGCAGTCGCTGCATTCCCATCAGCATGCTTTTCATCGTTGATTGCGGCTGATTCTTTCAAGAGTATGTTGCCAAAGATTAACTCTACTATTTCTGTAACTATTGCGGGGGCTATTGCTATTGCTTTAGCTATTGTATTACAGATTTGTGGCGGTTCTATTGCTGAAGTTTTGAATATTATTGGAGTAAGCTTCGGTCCTATTTGCGGTGCAATATTTGTTGAATATTTCCTCTGCAAGGGGAACTGGGGTGGTCCACGCAAGGGAATAAATCCTGCAGGATGGTTGGCATGGGCAATAGGTTTTGGTATTGGTATTTTGCCAAACTTAGGTGTTTGCCAAATTCCAATGACTCCAGTTGTTACATTTGTAATAGGTGCAGTTATATATTTTGTTGCGATGAAAGCTGGCTTGAAATCAGAGCAAACAGAGATGTAAAATTTTAAGAAAATATATTTTTTTAGATAGCGGATACTTTAATAGGTATCCGCTTTTGCATTTTTTGGACTATATTTTTAAGATGTTTTGTAGTCCTTCGTTTATTTAAAAAAGGTTGATTTTTTGTAAAATGAATATAGTTTTTACGCGTATATTTTGATTATGGATAATTGTATTCAGAAATTTGATACACAGAGTGAGAGCGGGTTTATATATTCCCGTTTAGATTCTGTTATAAATTGGGTTCGTGCAAATTCAATTTGGCCTCAACCAATGGGACTTGCTTGTTGCGCTATTGAACTTATGGCAGTAGGTGGTTCCAGATTTGATATAGCTCGTTTTGGAGCTGAAGTTATGCGTTTCTCGCCTCGTCAGAGCGATTGTATGATTGTAGCGGGAACTGTTACATACAAAATGGCAGGTGCGGTTAAACGTGTTTACGATCAGATGGCAGATCCTAAATGGGTT
>JAGAOA010000055.1 GCA_017623955.1 Opitutales bacterium | reverse complement strand
TTACGTGTTCTATAACTTGAGGCTCTCAACATTTTTGCAAAGCGACTCTCAGATACTTTCTTCGATAAAATCTCTATTTGCTCTTTAGTTGTCATCTTTCGTGATTTGGTCTTGGGCATAAATTTTCATAGCCCAAACAATTAAATTTTATATTTGCACGAGATCCCATTAGATGTTTATCGCAAACACTCATAAGTTCATCTATACCTTTTGCACGTCTCATCTCATACAAAAATTTTCCGTCTGAATCTACTCCTACACCAACAAAATTTAAGAATTTTTTTAAGCGAGAATCTGCATACTTTATGCGTGGTGCATAATGACAAATATTTTTCCAAAGCTTATCGGTATAAATTCTGACATCTTCGAGTGTCTGTTCAAAGACAGTTTTATTATTCAACAGTTCCTTTATCTGACGAAAAATCCATGGATTTCTAACTGCATGTCGGCCTGACATTATTCCTGCACACACTGTATTCTTAGATATTTCATACGCTTTTTGAGCTGTATCAATATCGCCATTTACAATTATAGGAACATTTGTTTGAGTAGCAACCTTTATAATTTTCTCGTATGAAGCCTCGCCTCTATAAAGCTGACGAACTGTACGTCCGTGTACTGTAATAAAATCTACACCTGCATCTAAAATCACTTGTATTATAACTTCAAAGTGAGCATCTGTTTCAAAACCTAAACGCATTTTAACACTTAGACACTTGTTCCAATTATCGCGCATAACCTTTAAGATTGATGCAATTTTCTTAACATCTCGCAACAATCCGCCGCCGACATTTTTCTTATAAATTTTAGGAGCAGGACAACCTATATTTAAATCTAGCATTTGGATTTGCTCGTACTTTGATAGTTCTTGTGTAGCCTTTGATATGTAGAATTCGTCTTCGCCAATGAACTGTGCTACCACTTGATTGCCTGATGGACGCGACAATACTGCTTCTAAAATATATGGGTCTATATAATAGTATTCGTGAATTCTGAAATACTCAGCCATATAGAAATCTGGCGAACCGAATTCTGCAATGATATTCATAAAGCCAGCATCCGTAATATCTTGCATTGGTGCCAAAAACGTTACAAAATCGCCTTTTTTAAAAGGAGCTAGCATTAGATATTTTCTTTTAATTTGTAATAAGTTTCGCTTACATCATCAAGGCGGTCTAGAAGATTACGATCAATATATATTGAACTTCCGCAACGCAAAGCAAGAGGAATTGCATCACTAGGGCGAGAATCTATTTCTACAATCTTACTTTCAAAAACACTTTGAATAGCTAACGTAACACGAGTAAAAAATACGCCATCTTCCTCATTATAAAAATCTACCCTAGCAACGTCACAATGCATACCCTCAAGCATACTTCTCATAAACTCGAACGTTGTAGGACGTTCGCAATAAATATCGTCTAAAGCCCACTTAATATTGTCAAACTTCGAAGAATCCATATTTATTACAAATATCTTCGAGGAAGTTTTGAAAAACACAGAACAACCAAAGGGCGATGGTAGTACGTCCAACGGAACAACAGAGATGTAATCAGTGTCCTCCATATTACGCCCATATATAAACATAAAAACTTTCGGAAAAAAGCTCCGAAAGTTAATATGAAAAAATAGAGCAAGCTACATTTTTATTTTGCGAGTTTGGCTGCTGCCTTTGCCAAACGGCTCTTTACTCTAGCAACTTTGTTAGGATGAACAATGTTCTTCTTACTTGCCTTATCCAAAGCTGATGCGAGTTCAGCACCTGATTTTTTCAAAGCTTCTGCGTCGGCACTTGCTGCTGCTGTTTTAGCCAAAGTCTTGATGCGACTGCGAACTGTGCGGTTTTGAGCCGTACGAGTAGCTATTCTACGAATGTCTTTCTTCGATGATTTCTTATTTGCCATGATTTAATCTAATATATTTATGTATGAAAACTTTTAAATTCTATAAGGTATGTAATGAAAGCACTTTTCTACACATTTGCAACAAAAAAATTTCTTATATTTTTGAACATTTGTTTTATATCTACCACGCAGAACATTTCCTTCTTGTTTGTTATCAATATGCTAATAAAAGTGCGTTATAAGCTGTAAGGTACTTCGATTGCAATTCTATATACAAAAAGAACATTTAAATGCTATTACCATTATAAACAAAATATTCTGCAATCGATGTACCGCTATTACACATTTTAGAAACCAACTTTAGGATTTGTAAAGCGATTATTATCGTTGCTGTGATACGAGCCATATTCAGTTACAACAGCACCTTCTGGACCTGCAATCTGATAGTGACGAGCTTCTAAACGATTGAGCCATACCACGTTACCTTGTTTAGCATCAGCACATACCACTTTATTTACTGTTATAAAGTTCTTTTGGCTTTCAGGCACTTTTACGTTTGGATATTTAGAAGCGTCTTCACCCTCTTCGCCAAAGCAGTAAGTTTTACCAGCACGAGCTTGCCAACATTCATTTTTTGCAGGTAAGCCCAAGCCAGCAACGTGCCAATGTTCAACTAGCATCTGATTTGGCAACAAGATAATTTCGTGACCAAAAACACCATTTTTATTTTCATGAGCCCAAAAGATACCAGCCATACCAACCTTTGGGAAGTCGCCTAAAGCGAAGTCCGTAACCCACATATTTTTACGAAGATTATCGCTGATAGGATAACCAAGTTTTTCCATCATATCAAAGTAAGCTTGTTTTGCCGCTTCTTGATCAAATTTGCCTTCTTTATAAAACATATCTTTAGTTAGCTTAGGTTGAGATTTAAAGCAACATTCGCCCTTAGGACAAGACGAACATGCACCGAGAAACAATAGTGTTGCGATTGATATTATAGTTGCAAGTAGTTTTTTCATTTTTTATTCCTTTTTTTGTTTAAAATTAATTGTGTGGAACATTATCTATTTTTACAGATATATCTCTTTCAATATAATTAGGGAGCTTTTTTGCCTGTTTAAAGGCTTTAGCGGCGGTCTCTACATCATCAATAATTAAGCGAATACCTACGTTATAGACTTTCTGCCATGGGTGATAATCTCTACGCATCGTCACACGACTACGTTTAGCTCTATCGCGCCACGAACCACCGCGAACTGCTTTTTTGTCTAAAAGCTTTTTACCGAATAGAGTTTCACTGAAATCATCGGCAGTCCATTCCGATACGTTACCAAGCATATCGTATAAGCCGAATGGATTTGGCTTATACATACCAACATCGCAACCTACAAGTTGACTATCATTAGCAAAATCGTCTCGTGGAGTGTACGCATTTAACGGACTTTCATCTGCACGTGGTTGTGGATCAACTCCATTGACAGCAAAATTACGGATAGTAAAGTCTGCCAAATTTTCACAGTTGCCATAATTTTCGTCCAATTTGCCGAACCAGAAGTCTCCACTAGTTCCAGCGCGAGCAGCCCATTCCCACTGCCTTTCAGTTGGAAGTGAAACTTTTACGCCAACCTTTTCCGATAACCATT